>NZ_KB850128.1:0-98551 GCF_000369665.1 Acinetobacter sp. CIP 51.11 | reverse complement strand
TGATCCTCTTGATCCTCTTGATCCTCTTGATCCTCTTGATCCTCTTGATCCTCTTGATCCTCTTGATCCTCTTGATCCTCTTGATCCTCTTGATCTGATGTAAAAATTTTGTTCTTTATCACAATATCTAGAATTACCTTACATTTTGTCACATTTTTTTAGTGTGAGCTATATTGTATTTTGTAATGAATATTTTATTCGATTAACAATAATTTTCTTTATTTATTATTATAATCTAGTGGGTCTTATTAAATGGAAGTAATTTACGAAGTGGCTTATTTCGTTGAAAAAATTATAAGAATTTTGTTGCAATATTAAATAAATTTTCCTTAATAATTTTTAAATAAAAATTTTAATAAAAAAATATTAATATAAGATTATTTTTTGGTTGACAACCTTTACCTAAAATATACCTCTACTTAAAAAATAACACTCTTGATATGATTGAAAAAAAATAGACATATCGAGGTGTTTATTAATGGATCTAAAAAAAGATAAAAATAAGATCAAAAAAAATGAAGAAAGTAATATTTTAATATATAAGCCTTTGTTTGATGAGAAAAATAATATTTTATTAAAAAAATATTCAGAAAATAAGAGGGAGTATAGAAGTAAAATAATACAGTTTTCTTCAGAAAAAGATCGATCAAATAAAATGAATAAAAAAAAATTTAGGTATTTTATTTGTAAAGATAATTTAATATTAAGAAATTCTTTAATACCTCAAGTACATTTTTATTCCTTTGCTGATTTATTTGAAAATAAAGAAGATGTATTTAAGCGATTAATTGATATAGTTATTGCATTAATGGCTTTGATTATATTATTTCCAATTTTTATTATAGTGGCTTATAAGGTTCAAAAAAATTTGGGCTCTCCAATTTTCTTTTATCAAGAACGACCTGGTAAAAATGGTAAATTATTTAAAATGATTAAATTTCGCTCTATGAGGAATGCAATTGATAAAGAGGGTAATCCTTTACCTGATAAATTTCGCATCACTTCATTTGGAAAAAAATTACGTTCTACTAGTTTAGACGAAATGCCTCAGCTGATTAATGTGTTAAAAGGAGATATGAGTATTGTCGGACCTCGGCCTCAAATGAAAGAGTTTCTCCAACATTATACTGAAGAACAAATGAGACGACATGAAGTAAAACCTGGTATGACAGGACTTGCTCAGGTAAGTGGACGCAATAATTTATCTTGGGAAGAAAAATTTGAATTAGATGTGCAATATGTTGAATATCATAATATGTGGCTTGATTTTAAAATTATGTTTAAAACGGCTAAAGTCATGTTGAGTCAAGAGGGAGTTAATGCTCCTGACCAAGAAGTAGGTGCTGCACGATTTTCGAAAAAAAATATTACGGATACCTCTTTATTTACAAAAGAGGTAAAATAATATGAGTAAAAATAAATTCGTTCTATCACTGGTATAGGTAACTATTCTTGAGTCGAAAATGATTGTTTTATTAAGAGATAGGGAACTTTCAATATTAAATTTTATCTAATATTATTAAAAATGAGAGCATTAATTAATCTTAGAATATAGACTCATAGTCTTGAGTGTCTTTAGGTTATACTATTTAATCATTTTAAATTTGAGTTTTGTAGAGATACAATAGATACTCTTGGAGGAGGCCATACCTGACATTAAAATTTGATAATGCTATTTATATTTAGTAATAGTTCTTTGTGTAGATTGGATCAAGATAAGTCAGAAATTAATCCAGCTTAATTAGACAAAGATATCTATATTAATAGATTTTTTATTACTGAATATTGAGGTTGGCTTAGATACAATATATTTATTACCCATGCAAACATAAAAAACTTCAAACAGATTTAAATTGAAAATTTTCAAATCTGTTTGAAGTACTATAATATTCACTTACCCTTATTTATAATAAATTTTAAAAAGGTGACTTTCTGTAAAAACAGCCTAATCAACACTCTTATTTCTGAAAAATATTTTGATATTTTCAGAAAATTAAATTTACTTAATATAAATCAAACTCATATTAATCCTCATCTTTGGAAGCTGTATATGCATAGGCATAATTATAGCCATAACTACCAGCAGAGCCTTTTTGTACGTCATTTAGAATAACACCATTAACTTTTACATTCGCTTGTTCAAAACGATTGACAGTAATTTCAAGTTCTTTAATTTGGGTTTTCCCATGACGTGCAACCAATAAATTCACGCCCGCGTATTGTGCAATAATAATACCATCTGTCACGGCAAGGACTGGTGGAGTATCAATCAAGATATGATCAAAAGAGGCTGATGCCTGATCTAAAAATGCTTTAAATTGATCTGTACTCAAAAGTTCAGAAGGGTTGACTGGGCTTTTGCCTCGAGTAACAAAGAACAGGTTCTCTACAGTAGAGTTTTGTACTACATCTGCATAGCTATTTTGGTGGTTCAATAGTTCTGCTAAACCCGGTTGTACCTCTGCATTGAAATACTTATGTAAATAACCTCGACGCATATCACCATCAATCACTAATACTCGTTTTCCGCCTTGTGCTAAAATAGTTGCCAAGTTAGTGGTAATAAACGATTTACCAATTTCCGGAGCAGGGCCCGAAATAGCAATTACATTATTATTGGCATTCATGAGGGCAAAATGAATCGCTGTTCGCATACTACGTAAGCTTTCAATTGCAATGTCACTACTATCTTTAACCGCAAGAATAGGAATATTCTTTTTCTTTTTTAATAATTTAATACGACTTTCTTGAATAACGGATCGCGGTACAGTGGCATAGACAGGAAGATCCAACTCATTTTCGATCTGAGCCGCATCTTTAATACCTGAGCGCATCATATTACGTAACAATGCCAGCAATGTTCCTAAGAAACCACCAAGGAAAATTGCTAAAATCAGAATCTGTAATTTCTTTGGTTTAATGGGTTCAATGGGTTCAACCGCCGTATCGACAATACGTACATTACCAATTTCACCTGCTTTAGCAATTCGAAGTTGTTGATACGAATTGAGCAAACCTGTATACAATTGTTGCTTCACTTCGACTTCACGGAAAAATTGTAAGTACTGACGTTGAAGTTCAGGTAAACGTTTTAAAGTCCCGTTTAGCTCAGCAATTTTTTGATTGATTGCACTGAGTTGCGCATTCATTTGCTGCATCATTGGATGTTCGCCGGTATATTTAGCTGAAGCTTCTGCAACTAGCTGTTCCAGTTCTGCTTTTTTTGTTTCTAAAGTGATGCTCTGAGTTAAGTATAATTCCGATTCTTTAGTCACATCTACAGTATTATATTGCTGACGGAAACGGTTGAATTCACGCTCTGCAACATCGAGTTGTTGTTTTAGTTCAGGTAATTGATCTTCTAAAAACTTAAGTGTTTGAGCAGTCTCTGCTGAACGACGTTCAATATTTTGCTGGCTATAAGCAGCCAGAATGGCATTCAGAACTTCAGTAATATGTTGTTTGTCATTGCCTTGATAGTTCAAACCTAATACACCGCTCATCTTGCCTTTTTCGGCTACTGAGTAATTAGCGGTTAAAGATTGCATCGCCGCAGGTAAACTTTGCTTTTGTATATTATAAGCGGCATCGAAACTGTCTTGACTAAAAATACCTACTTTCCAGAGACCATATTTAGATGAGGATTGACTTACTTGATTTAAAGGAGCAGAAAAAACTACTTGTTCAGTTTCTTCATCCGTTAGACTGTATTTGCCTGGCTCAAAACTTAAAATTAAGTTCTTATCTTGAAAATATTGGGGAATATCGAATTGGCGAATATCAAAACTATTTTGATTATCTTTAAACAGTACCGATTTTGCTGAATACTCTGTCGCATATTCATGGTTGGCCATTAACCGGTTCCAGAAGCTATCTTCTGTACCAGATACACGAATATTTAAATTTAAATGGTTGATGACCTCGCCCAATACCAAGCGTGATTTCAGAATTTCAATTTCTGCCTGAGCGGGGGATTTTTGGTCGATCATACCAGATAAATCCCCTAACAATGCAGCGGAAGTACCTTTACTGTCTTCGACTTGTACCATGGCATCTACTGCATAAGTATCCGGTGTGGTTCTTAAATACAGTAAGGCACAAATCAGACTTAAAATAATGCACAGTGCAATCAATTTCCATTGTGCAATTAAAGAAAAAAATAATTCTTTTAAATCAATGGTATCTTCGGTGTTGGCGGTTTGGCTCATAATTTAAATATCAAAAAGTGAAAATATTAAAAAACTTAAATATATTTTTTCCAGTCAGCAATACAGGCCTGAATCAACTGGCAGGTCTCATCAAAGAATGCTTGATCATGCTGATAAGGATCGGCAACATTTTTACTTTGCCAATGACCTAATCTAAACGTTTTACCTTTAGCAAAAGGCCAAGTCTGTTCTATATGCTTTTGCTGATTTTGACTCATCACAAGAACCAGGTCGGCTTTTTTGATTAGTTTAGCATCCAGTTTTTTCGCAATATGTGCACTCATATCAATCCCAAAACGTTGCATACATAAACTGGCTTTTTCATCAGCTGCATGACCCACTAAACCGGAAATACCCGCAGATTCTATCTCTAAATGTGGATATTCCTGTTTTAAAAAGTATTCGGCCATAGGGCTACGGCAAATATTACCAATACAAACTACTAAGATATTTTTAATTTTCATTATTTACCTAAGTTATCTAGCTGATAAAGAACACTAGAGAATGGAATCATCTGATTCACTACACGTTGCCAGCGTGCTAAACCAGATGCATCCACATAAACAATATCGTTGCTACGCATTTTAAACTGATTAGCGAGACCAAAGTCTGCAATGCTGGTCAAGTCCATCTGGTAGACTTCAGTGTGAAGTGCATTCAGCTGACTTCTAACGATATAAACTTTACTCCGACTGGCAGAAAGTGGATTTAAGCCTAGGCTTTCTCCTAATACATCACTCAAACTCATGCCTTGATCACGTATGGGTAATGACTGATTTTTGCCGGATTCCCCCATCACATAAATTTTCTGATTTTCACGATTATTCACATATAAGGTGTCATTGGGCTGAATCAACAGATTATGAAGTGAGAGGCCAGCTTTTTCTAATTCTACAGTATTCAGGCTATATGAACGTCCCTGGCGTACTAAAGTGATAGAGGCATTATCACCTTGCTCTGCACTTACTCCCCCTGCCATACCTAAAGCGGTGTAAACACTAACGGGTTGATCACTCAAATAAAATTGACCGCCTTTTAGAACATTACCTTGAACTGAATAACGTTGACCTTGATAAGATAGTACTCGCGCGATCACATCCGGGTTTTTTAGGTAACGTGATAGCTGACTGCGTAATTCACGGTTGACTTGGGTCAGTGACTTTCCTGCGGCTTTATAACGGCCAATAATTGGGAAATGAATATAACCTTCGGAATCGATTTGAAAACCATTTGCTTGGGCGGATTGATCTGTACTAATGTTACTTGGAGATGTGAGTTCTGGATAAGCCCATAAATAAATAGATAAAATATCACCAGAACTCAGACTATAGTTATGATGTCTTGAACTAAAAAGATGGGCATATTCTTGTTGAATATTCTGTATAGCAGGCTGAACGGCCATAATAGAATCTTGGGTGAGTTTAATGATGTTCACTTCCGTGCCTAGGTCGGTTTGATAAACCCCTTCACTAGGTAAGTCATAGGTTTGTAAACCTGAGGTGACCGCACATCCTGTGGTGGCAATACCGCCGGCCAATAAAAGAATTAATTGAAAATGTCGCACACGTTTTCCCAAATATTAATTTTTAAATTCATTTTAAATTGAGGCTATTCTACCTAAGTTATAGGTTATATACATAGCA
Organism: Acinetobacter sp. CIP 51.11; assembly: GCF_000369665.1. GTDB lineage: Bacteria > Pseudomonadota > Gammaproteobacteria > Pseudomonadales > Moraxellaceae > Acinetobacter > Acinetobacter lwoffii_S. Next base: position 92,700 of record NZ_KB850128.1, on the reverse strand, counting down.
ATTTGTAATCATATCGCTGTTTTTTGAATAGAAGATAAATTAGTCTGAATTGATCATACAAATTATAAATGAAATCATAATTTTTACAAAAAACATACATTAGTTTGTAGTTTAAATTGTTTCCGTACAAATCATAATAGAAAATTTATGGTTTTCTGATAATATTCGTGCCGAAAGTTGCACTCCTCATAAGTACAGTACATAAATAAGGCGTTGAAATGCTATCTATTGCAGATTTAAAAATTGCGGGGATTGGTTTAGGCTATGTGGGTTCACCATTGGCAGTAGAATTTGGGAAAAAAAGTATCGTCGTTATTTTTGACATCTACCAAAATCGAATTGATGAACTTAAAAAAATGCATAGTTTGGGTAAGCTTAAACATGTTTTATATTAATAAGTAAGGTAGTATAATTTTACTATAATAATTAGACGAAATGTTACAGGCGTAATTAAGTATATATTTGATACTAAATGATATTTTTAAATTTATTAGTTTTGAATTGGTTAGCTTTTATAAAAGCTAAAGTGTAAATAAATGAGTATTCAGAAAGAAGCTATAAATGGGTTTAAATGGAATTTTTTGCAGCAATTTAGTGTGCAAATTATTAATTTTACTGTTCAGTTGATTTTGGCTAGGATTTTGATGCCAGAAATGTTTGGTCTTATAGCTATGTTGATGGTTTTTATTTCAATAGGGCAAACATTGATGGATAGTGGTATGACAAGTTCTTTAATTCGTACTAATAATCCAACTGAACTGGATTATTCAACCGTTTTTTGGACTAATATATCAGTAAGTTTATTTGTTTATATTTTAGTTTATATTGGAGCACCTTATGTTGCATTATTTTATGAACAAAAAATATTGGAAGATTTAATACGTATTTTTGCACTTGTTTTTATAATAAAGGCTTTAATAGGTGTACATATTGCAAAATTAACAAAAGAGTTGAATTTTAAATTACAAATGCAATTACAGATTCCATCATCACTTATTGCTGGTGGAGTCGGGATAAGTTTGGCATTACAAGGTTATGGTGTATGGAGTCTTGTGTGGTTAAATTTGATACAAGCTTCGGTTTTTACTATATTAATTTTATGGCTTGTAAAATGGAAATTATCATTTGTTTTTAGCAAAGATTGCTTTTGTTTTCATTTTGTGTTTGGTTATAAATTAACATTGGCAAGCTTGATAGATGTAATTTTTAATGATTTATATAGAATAATTATAGGTAAGTTTTTTTCGCCTCAATCAGTAGGCTATTTTAATCAAGCTGAAACAATGAGATTATTTCCAGTGCAGCAAATTAGCATGGTAGTGGAAAAAGTTACATATCCACTTTTTTCTAATTTAAAAAATGATGAACATTTAAGATATGCTTATAATATTACTGCAAAAATAATGATGTTTATTACTGTGCCAATTATGTTTACTTTGATACTAATCGCAAATGAAGGCTTTAGATTGTTATTTGGGGAAAAATGGTTACCAGCTGTGCCTTATTTTCAAATTTTAGCAATAGCATCAATAGTTAGACCTGTAAGTTCTTATAGCTTAAATATTTTAAAAGTAAAAGGAAGAAGTGATATTTTTTTAAAAATTGAAATTTTAAAAAAAATTATTGGTTTGATTTTAATCGTGGTGGGGTTTCAGTTTGGAATTTTAGGGCTTGTATTTTCATTAGTGTTTTTTTCTTTAATATCATATTTTATAAATATTTACTTTAGTGGGTTAATTATCGGTATTGATTTTTTTACACAATTAAAGAAAGTTATTCATTTTTTGATATTTGGGACCATAATTTTTTTATCATTGTATTTTTTAAAGAATAATGATTTTTTGTATTTAGGTAGTGATATAATTTATCTTATATTTTATTCAATTTTTTTTAATATAATTTATTTTACAATTACTTTATTGTATGATGGAGATATTTTAAATATTTTAAAGAAAATTGCCAAAATTTAGTATTGAAATAGGTTACATTATATGAAAATTAGATTTTTTAATTCAGATATTTTATTTACAGGTTACTATGGGCAATTAAATGCAGGTGATGATGCATTTATAGAAGTTACCTCATGGGGAGCTAAAAAGTATTGGAACAAGAATGAGAATATATTTTTAGCAAAAGAAAGTAATCTGCCAATAACTACCAATAAAATAAGAGGGTATCCGTTAACAATTCCTAAAACTTATAGATTTCAGAATAGATTTTTATTAGCTTCAACTAACTATCTAATTTCCTCTGGTGGATCTACATTACATCATGAATTATTAAAAAATGATATTAAGCGTATAGCAGTAGAAAGTAAAATAAAAGGGAGTAATAAAATAAAAATTGGGGGGATCGGTGTGTCTATTGGGCCGTTCAGATCAATTAAAGATGAAAAGGCTATAATTGAATATTTAAAAAATATAGACTTTTTGGCGGTTCGAGATCAAGCCTCATTTGATTATGTGCAGAATTTAGACTTACCTTATAATGTGGTAAATGCTTTTGATTTAGCAGCTTTATTACCAGAAATTTATGATTTTTCTGAGAAAAGAAATAAAATAAATGGAAAAAAAGTTATAGGGGTTAGTGTTTGCCCTGTAGAAAGTATTACAAATTTAAATAATTTAAATCAAGAGAATAAGCGAAATAGTAATATTAATGAATTATTAAAAACCATTGATAAAAACGAAAATGTTCATTTTAAATTTTTTATAATTAATGGTCATTCTGTCTTTGGTGATTTAGAATTAACTAAAAAGACCATTGAAAGTGTAAATCCTTTAAGTTATGAGATTGTATATTATACAAGAGATACACGCAGAATTTGGAATGAAATTTCGGATTGCGATTTTATAATATCTACACGTCTCCATGCCGCAATTTTTGCTTGTTTTTCTGAAACACCCTTTATGTTAAATGAGTATCATAGAAAGTGTAAAGATTTTTTAGATAATGTGGATTATGATAAAAAATTTAGAATGTTTGATGATGAATATGATTATAAAGAAAAGGCTAATTTGATAATTTCAGTGTTAAATAATGATAATAAGTATATCAAACCAAAAAAAAATGATGAGATGAAAATTCGTGCTTCTTTAAATTTCACGGGAGTTAAAATTTAAGTAATAAATTTTTTTAATATTTTGAAGAAATATTTATTTTTTATACAGCAATTATGAAGAAGATAGTTTATAAATAAGCTATAATCTTTTATTATGATATTAAACTTTCATAATATATTTTTTCAGCACCTTTTAAGAAAGATTTAAATTCAATGAAAGTGTCTATTTTTGTTCCAATGTATAATGTAGCAGATTTTATAGAAAAATGTGCCACATCGTTGTTCTTGCAGAGTTATGAAAATATTGAATATATTTTTGTAGATGATTGTACACCTGATAATTCTTTAGAAATATTAAAAAAAATATTGGTAAAATTTCCAGAACGAAAAAATCAAGTTAAAATTATTCATCACGAAATTAATAAAGGTATTGCGGCTACTAGAAACACAGGTATTTTAAATGCAACGGGTGAGTATTTATTGCAAGTTGATGGTGATGATTATATTGATGTTCATACGGTAGAGTTAATGTTAAATAAAGCTATAGAGGAAAAAGCAGATATTGTTTTATGCAATTATTACTTAGAGTTTAAAAAAATAAGTATTGAAGTGAAAAATGGTTTTTTAGATAAAGATCAATATTTGAATGATATATTAGCAGCTAAAATACCTCCCTCTATTTGGAATAAATTAATCCGTTTAGATGTCTATAAGAAAAATAATTTAGTTTTTAAAGAGGGTGTGAATTATGGTGAGGATTATATGTTAATTCCTCAAATTATTTATTTTTCTTCAAAAATAGTTTCTGTTGAATTGCCTTTATATAATTATATTCGTTGGAATTCAAATTCATATACTGCTCAGATTAAAGAGTCTCATTTAAATAACTTGATAGAAGTTTGTGAAAATTTAAATATTTTTTTTAAAGATAAAAGTGATTTTAAAAATACATTAAATATTGGTTTTAGTAAGAAAAAATTTGATTTATTAAGGGACTGTAGGGATTTGTTGATTTTCAAAAAAATATGGAATGATTTCAAGGTTACTATAATTGATAGTGGTGTTCAAGAGAAGTTTCTGATTTTTACAATGAATAAAAGACTTTCTATTTTAGCTTATTTGTTTTTTTCTTTTAGATGGTTTGCTTTAATTCTATATTCGACTTTTAAGGGATATAGATAATGGTAAGTTTATTATTTAATATGTTTTTTTGTTTTGTATCATTATTTATATATATATTTGCGCCTGAGCAATACTCTTATAAGTATTGTTTGTTTCTATTAATTATTTTTCTAATTGTTTTTTTATTAAATACATATATTAATGATGTAAAAGAAGGATTTGGTTTTGGTATACTATTTTCAATAGCTTTTTTATTTAGTAATTTTATATATCCTGTCTTTTATATTGTAGATTATACGTATGTAAGTTCATTTATATTTCCATATAATCAAAATGTTGTTAATAAAGCAACAGCTGTTGCCTTGGTAGCATACTGCTTTTATGTTTTTGGTGTTACGCAATACAATCAAAATTATACTTATATTCACAAAGTAAGAAAAAATTTTATTATTAATTCTAATACTATTTATTCTATTATTTTTCTTTTGTATTTTTCAATTTTCTTATTTGTAATTTTTGGGGGCTATAATATAACAAAAGCCTTATATTCTGGTGATTTGGGAGTAAGTGTACAAAAAAATGATACTTTTGGATATGCCCAAATTTTGATTTTTATATTTAGCATGCTATTAGCCTCTATATTTTATTATTCAAAGAACTATTTTTTAAGGAAAGTTGCTTTAATTAGTATTGTATTTGTAGCTATGTTTATGCTGAGTACTGGAACTAGGTTGCTTGCTGTAAATCTTTTTATTATGTTATTAGCAGTATATTCTAGAGAGGTTAGAAAGATAACAATTAAAACAACTCTACTTTTTTGTTTTCTAGGTGCAAATTTTTTATATATAATAATGTTAATTCGAGAAAATCAAAAGTTAGTTTTTTCATCCTCTAATGACACGTTGCCTGGTTTACCTTTTGATATATTTATGGACTTAATAGGCACGAATAGAAATTTATATATTTTATATGATTATGTTGATAACTTCGGTAGTCTATTTTTCTTAAATGAACTACCTACTTTATTATCTGTTTTTCCTTTTTCTGGTTTTTTTATTGATCTTTTGCCAGTAGAAGTTTATAAGACTTCAGGTCTGTTTCCTACTTATCTTACATTTGGACCTAATGCTAATTATGGCTTAGGAACAAGTATGGTTGGGGAGGCATACTTATCTTTTGGTTTGTTGGGAGTTATTTTTGTTTTCTTTGCGTTTGGTTGGGTAATCAAGAAGACAAAATTAAAATCTCTTAATAGTATTTATTTTTCTGTAATATATTTTTATTTAGTTGGTCAGTCTGTTTTTTACCCAAGAATTGACTATTTTTGGGGTCTGAAAAATGTTTTTTGGATGCTGATGATTCTATTATTGCTCAATTACTTATTTGATAAGAAAAGATCTTAAGGTTTGTATGAATTTATTATATTTTATTCCTAGCTTACATAAAGCGGGTGGTATGGAACGAGTGTTGACTCAAAAGGTTAACTATTTGGCTAAAAGTGGCAGATATAATATATATATTATTACAACTGATATGCCTGATGGAGAAGAACCTTTTTTTCAATTGGATAAAGGGGTTGAAGTATATAAATTTAAATTATTTTTTAATATTATTTATAATAATAATTTTATATCAAAAACAATATATACATATAAGAAGTTAATTGAATATAAAAATCTTTTAGATTTATTTTTATCAAAAAATAAAATAGATGTTCTAATAAGTATGGGGGGGAAAGAGCTAGAGTTTTTATATAAAGTTCAGCATCCTGCTAAAAAAATTTATGAAGCACACTTTAGTAATGGTATTCGTACAAGAAATTTATTAGCAAATAAAGGTAATAGTTTTTTTTGGCAGTACATAGCTAAATTACGAGAATTACAGATTGTAAAACAAACAAAAAAATTAGATGCTTTAGTTGTTTTAACTGAAAAGTCAAAAGATGAGTGGTTGAAAACTAACGAGAATGTATTGGTTATTCCTAATCCTTCCTCTATAAAAACTTTTCCTAATCAATATGATGTTGATTCTCGTAGAGTGATTTCTTTAGGTCGTTTAGAGTATGAAAAGGGTTTTGATCTATTAATTAAAGCATGGAGTCGAGTAATTAATTTATATCCAATGTGGAAGCTTGATATTTATGGTAGTGGTTCTTTAGAAGAAAGTCTTAATGGTTTGATCAATGAGTTAAATCTAAAAAAAACTGTACAATTATGTGGTGTCACTCAACAAGTTTCTTATGAGCTAATGAAGAGTTCTTTTTATGTATTGCCATCACGATATGAAGGTCTTCCTTTAGTGATGTTAGAATGTCTGGCATGTGGTTTACCTATGGTGGCATTTGATTGTGAAACCGGTCCTTCTGATATTATAGAAAATAATGATTGCGGTTTACTTGCTAATAATGGAGATATTGAAGAATTATCTCTTAAAATAATTGATATGATTGAGATGGCTGAAAAAAGACTAGTATTATCTAAAGCATGTACTCTTAAATCTGAAAAGTATGCTGTTGATAATATTATGTCCAGATGGAAATATTTATTTGAGTCGATGGTTTAAGGTTTTTTATGATTTTATTAGATGCTGTATATATAAATAATGGAGGTGGTTTGGTTCTCCTTAATTATCTAATTGATTTTTTTGAAAAAAAATCATTAGATGTTTTTTACTTACTTGATTTAAGGGTTGAAAATTGCTTTAGTGATATACCAGTTAATAGAAAAGAGTTTATATCTAACTCTATATTAGAGCGACATTTTTTTTATAATAAAAATAAAAATAAATTTAATAAAGTTTTCTGCTTTGGTAATTTACCACCTACTATTCGTTTAAGGTCTAAAGTTTTTGTTTATTTTCATCAACCATTATTTCTACATATTCCTAAAAACTTTTCCTTTAAAAATAAATTTACTTATATTGCTAAACAAATTTTTCTAAATTTTTTTAAAAAAAATGCAGATTATTGGCTGGTTCAAAGTAACTATATTGCGAATGGGTTTTCCTATAAATATTTATCAAAATCCAATAAAAAAATTATTATTGCTCCATTTTATCCTCCGCTTGATTTCTGTGAATTTACTCAGAAAAAAGTGCCAGAAAGTTTTCTTTATGTAAGCAATAGCTCTCCTCATAAAAATCACTATAAATTAATAGAGTCTTTTTGTTTGGCTTATGATGAAATAAAAAAAGGGAGCTTAACAATTACTGTACCAATTTCAGATATTAATCTATGTGGTCTTATTAAAGAAAAAATAAATTTAGGTTATCCTATTAGAAATGTTGGTTTTATTGAAAGAGAAAAGCTAGCTGAATTTTATTTAAGCCATGAATATTTAATATTTCCTTCATTAGCTGAGAGTTTTGGTTTGGGACTCGCAGAAGCTATTGATGGGGGATGTAAAATTATTGCAGCAGATTTGAATTATACCTATGAAGTGTGTGAACCTTCCTTAGTTTTTAATCCTTACAGTGTAGAATCTATGAAAAATGCAATAGTAACAGCTGTCCAGAATGAATTACCATATGCCCAAAAATTGATTGAAAACGATATTTCTAAGATTATGCAACTTTTAGCGGATTAAATAATGACTTTTGTAAACAAAACTTTACTTATTACAGGCGGTACGGGTTCATTCGGAAATGCTGTTTTAAACCGATTTTTAGAAACGGATATTAAAGAAATTCGTATTTTTAGTCGGGACGAAAAAAAGCAAGATGATATGCGTAAAAAATACCATTCATCTAAGCTTAAATTCTATATTGGTGATGTACGTGACTACAATAGTATTCTTAATGCCTCTCGTGGTGTTGATTATATTTATCATGCTGCAGCATTAAAACAAGTTCCCTCTTGTGAATTTCATCCAATGGAAGCGGTTAAAACCAATGTTCTTGGCACTGAAAATGTTTTAGAAGCTGCGATTCAAAACCGTGTAAAACGTGTGGTATGCTTAAGTACAGATAAAGCTGTCTATCCTATCAATGCTATGGGTATTTCTAAAGCCATGATGGAAAAAGTCATGGTGGCGAAGTCACGTAACTTAGAAGAACTTGAAACTGTGATTTGTGGTACACGTTACGGGAATGTCATGGCTTCACGTGGTTCTGTGATTCCATTATTTGTAGATCAAATTCGTCAAGGAAAATCTTTAACGATTACCGATCCAAACATGACTCGTTTCATGATGACATTAGAAGATGCGGTTGATCTGGTATTGTATGCTTTTGAACATGGCGAAAATGGCGATATCTTTGTTCAAAAAGCTCCAGCAGCAACGATTGAAGTACTAGCTCAAGCATTAAAAGAATTACTCAATGTAGAAGACCATCCGGTTTCAATTATGGGTACGCGTCACGGTGAAAAAGCCTATGAAGCCTTACTCAGCCGTGAAGAAATGGTTGTAGCTATTGACCATGGTGATTACTTCCGAGTGCCAGCTGACCAGCGTGACCTCAATTATGAAAAATATGTTGAAGATGGTGATTTAAAAATTACTCAATACGAAGATTATAATTCGCATAATACTGAGCGTTTAGATGTTAAAGGTATGAAAAAGTTATTGTTAAAACTTGAATTTGTGCGTGCTTTAACTCAAGGTCAATATATAGATCCAGAGGCTTAAACATGAAAATTTTAGTCACAGGTTCCCACGGTTTTATTGCAAAAAACTTAATTCAATTCCTGTCTGAAAAATCAGAAATCGAAGTTTTAAAATTTAACCGAGATTCTAGCTCAGAAGAATTAGAGCAATCTGTACTTGCTGCGGACTGGATTGTACATTTAGCAGGAATAAACCGCCCTTTAAATGAGCAAGAGTTTATTGAGGGAAATATTACGCTGACGCAAAAAATTGCAGATATTCTTAAGCGAGCAAAAAAGCAGACACCTATTATTCTTTCTTCGTCTATTCAGGCGGAGCGTGACAATGTTTATGGAAAGAGTAAATTGGGCGGTGAACAAGCCCTATTGGACCTTCATCAACAGCAAGGCAACCTTGTATATATTTGCCGCTTGGCCAATGTATTTGGTAAGTGGTCACGTCCAAATTATAACTCGGCTGTTGCAACATTTTGCTATAACACTGCACATGACTTACCGATTCAGATTCATGATGAAAATGCGCTTATTCGCCTAGTCTATGTGGATGATGTCGTAGAGTCATTCTGGAATATTATTCAGGGTACACAACAAGTAGAACAAGTTTTTGTCATACAACCTGAATATCAAATCAGCGTAGGTGAGTTGGCTAAAATGCTGGCAGGTTTTAAACAGTCACGTGAAAGCTTGATTACAGATCGAGTGGGTACTGGTTTAACTCGTGCATTGTATTCAACTTATTTAAGTTTTTTAAAGCCTGAACAGTTTGACTATAGCGTACCTAAGTATGGCGACCAGCGTGGAGTATTTGTTGAAATGCTGAAAACGCCCGATGCAGGGCAGTTCTCCTACTTTACTGCACATCCGGGGATTACGCGTGGTGGACATTATCATCACACCAAAACAGAAAAATTCTTGGTAATTAAAGGTAAGGCATTATTTAAGTTTAAGCATGTGGTTACAGGTGAGTTCTATGAGCTTGAAACTTGTGGTGATGAACCACGAATTGTGGAAACTGTGCCAGGTTGGACCCATGATATTACCAATATTGGTGAAGATGAAATGGTAGTGATGCTCTGGGCAAATGAAATATTTTACCGTGAAAAACCAGATACTTATGCCATGCCACTAACACATTAAGAGTTAAGATTGTGAAGAAATTAAAATTAATGACCGTTGTTGGAACGCGTCCTGAAATTATTCGTTTATCACGTGTTATGTCTGCGTGTGATCAATATTTTGATCATGTTCTGGTACATACAGGCCAAAACTATGATTATGAACTCAATGAAATTTTCTTTACCGATTTGGGTATTCGTAAACCTGACCATTTTTTAAATGCTGCTGGTGCAACAGGTGCAGAAACGATTGGTAATGTGATTATTGCTGTAGATAAAGTATTAGAAGAAGTGCAACCAGAAGCATTACTTGTGTTGGGCGATACGAATAGCTGTATGGCGGTTATTCCTGCTAAGCGTCGTAAGATTCCAACTTTCCATATGGAAGCTGGGAACCGTTGTTTTGATATGCGAGTGCCAGAAGAAATTAACCGTCGCATTGTCGATCATACTGCTGACATTAATTTAACTTATAGTACGATCGCACGAGATTACTTGTTAGCAGAAGGCCTACCTGCAGATCAGGTGATTAAAACAGGTAGCCCAATGTTTGAAGTGTTAAATCACTACAAGGCTAAAATTGAAGCATCAGATGTATTAGAGCGTCTGGACTTAAATGAACATCAATATTTTATTGTCAGTGCGCATCGTGAAGAAAATATTAATTCGGATCAAAACTTTTTAGATCTGGTTAAGATGCTGAATGCAGTGGCTGAGAAATATCAATATCCTGTGATTGTTTCAACGCACCCTCGTACCCGTAAGCGTATTGAAGAGCTAAATGTTGAATTTCATCCACTTATTCAGTTATTAAAACCACTTGGATTCAGTGATTACAATAAGTTGCAACTTTCTGCAAAAGCAACGTTGTCGGATAGTGGTACCATTAATGAAGAATCTTCTATTCTGAATTTTCCTGCTTTGAACTTACGTCAGGCGCATGAACGTCCTGAAGGTATGGAAGAAGCTGCGGTGATGATGGTGGGTTTAACTGCAGAGCGGACTTTACAAGGTTTAGAAATTTTAGATCATCAACCACGTGGCGAAGAACGATTATTGCGCTTAGTTGCTGACTATAGTATGCCAAACGTGAGTGAAAAGGTGGCGCGTATAATTTTAAGCTATACCGACTATGTTAACCGTGTGGTATGGAAGAAGTACTAAAATATGAAAATTCTTCTTTTAACGCAGTGGTTTGATCCTGAACCTACTTTTAAAGGACTGGCTTTTGCCAAAGAGTTAAAACGACAAGGTCATGATGTTCAGGTACTCACGGGGTTTCCAAATTACCCAGGTGGGAAAATTTATGATGGGTATAAATTAAAACTTTATCAACGTGAAGAAGTAGATGGAATATCCATTTTACGTGTTGCTTTATATCCTAATCATGATGGCTCTGCGTTAAAAAGAATTTTTAATTATATTAGCTTTGCTTTTATGGCAATGCTTTTTGGTATTTTTGCGACCAGAAAAGCCGATGTCATTTATGCTTATCATCCCCCATTAACTGTGGGGATAGCTGCTATTTTTATTAAGCTTTTTCGACGTACACCGATTGTCTATGACATTCAGGATATGTGGCCTGATACTCTAAAAGCAACAGGCATGCTAAATAATAATAAAATTCTAAATCTTATTGGTTCAATCTGTAAGCTAGTTTATAGATTTGTTGATCATATTGTCGTGTTATGTCCTGGCTTTAAAAAGCTGCTGACAGAACGTGGTGTACCAGAAGAAAAAATTAGCATTATTTATAATTGGTGTGATGAGCAGAGTTTAACTCAGGCTCAGTCTGCAAAGGTTGAATATCAACAACTCATGCAGAACAAATTTAATATTGTTTTTGCAGGAAATATGGGGAAAGCTCAGGCTTTAGATACTATTTTAGAGGTTGCTAAAAAAGTCCAACATATTAAGGATATTCAATTTGTATTTGTTGGTGGGGGTACAGAAACTGAGCGTTTAAAACAACGTTTAATTGTTGAAAATATATCTAACGCGATTTTTATCCCTCGTATGCCTATGGCTGAAGTTGGAGGTGTATTAGAGCTGTCTAATCTATTACTGGTACACTTAAAAAAAGACCCTTTATTTGAAATCACAGTACCTTCTAAAACTCAGGCTTATATGGCGATGGGTAAACCCGTGTTAATGGCTGTAGAGGGTAATGCTGCTGATCTTGTAAAAGCTGCTGAGTGCGGTTGTGTAGCAATATCTGAAAATGTAGAAAGTATTCAGCAAGCTATTTTAAAAATTTATCACTTACCTGCTAGTGAGCAACTACAAATGGGCTTGAATGCGCGTAATTATTATTTACAGGAATTATCTTTAGAAAGTGGCGTTAAACAGTTCATTGAAGTTTTTGAAAAGGTACAACATGATTAAGCGCCTTCTCGATATTATCATCGCTTCCATCGCTCTGATCCTGCTTTCACCACTTTATGCATTCGTTTCTTACAAAGTAAAAAAGAATTTAGGTTCGCCGGTCTTGTTTCGCCAGGTGCGTCCCGGTTTGCATGGCAAGCCCTTTGAAATGATCAAGTTCCGGACCATGAAAGATGCTGTGGACGAGCAGGGTAACCTATTGCCGGACAGTGAACGTTTAACGCCTTTTGGTCAAATGCTGCGTTCTACCAGTCTGGATGAAATGCCGGAACTGTGGAATGTAATCAAGGGGGATATGAGTATTGTTGGTCCACGCCCCCTGCTGATGGAATATCTTCCACTTTATGATTCAGAACAGGCCAAACGCCATGATGTAAGACCGGGCATGACGGGTTACGCGCAGGTCAATGGCCGCAATGCAATTGGCTGGGAAGAAAAATTCAAGCTGGATACCTGGTACGTCGAAAATCAGTCCATTTGGCTCGACTTCAAAATCATGTTTAAAACGGTACATAAAGTTTTAGCAAAAGATGATATCAGTGCCGAGGGTGAAGCGACTATGACACGTTTTACTGGCTCACAACACAAGGACGAAACATAATGAAAGCTTTATATATTGGTGTTTACGGTGCAAGTGGTTTTGGTAAAGAAGTTATGCCATTGGTTCGCCAGCAATTTCCAACCTTAGCCAAAGATAACTTTGTTTTTATCGATGATAGCCAAGCTGGCAATAGTTTAAATGGCTATGTTGTTCTAAGTTATCAGGATTTTCTCGCTACACCACATACCCATAAGGCTGTAACCATTGCTATCGCGAATAGTCAAGTTCGTGAAAAACTGGTTCAGCGTTTAAATGAGGACCAGATACAGCATCTAGATGTTCATGCAGGCAATACAGTTATTCTAGATGAGGTGCATATTGGTGAAGGAAGTTTACTTTGTCCTTTCACTTGTCTGACATCCAATATCAAAATTGGAAAATTCTTTCATGCCAATATTTATAGCTATGTCGCTCATGACTGTGTCATCGGTGATTATGTCACCTTTGCTCCCGGGGTGAAATGCAATGGCAATATCCATATCGAAGATCACGCCTATATTGGTACAGGTGCCGTGATTAAACAGGGTGCACTCGAAAAACCTTTGGTGATTGGTAAGGGCGCAGTAGTCGGTATGGGTGCAGTAGTCACCAAAAGCGTGCCACCGGGGGTAACGGTAATTGGCAATCCGGCACGAATTCTAGAGAAAAAATAATTTTTTAAATTTTAAAAATTCAGGAAACATCATGTTAAACACTGCATTTGAACCATGGCCAAGTTTTACTCAGGAAGAAGCGGATGCGGTTTCCCAGGTTTTGTTGTCGAATAAAGTCAATTACTGGACTGGACAGGAATGCCGAGAGTTTGAAAAAGAATTTGCTCAGTTCGCAGAAACTAAATATGCAGTCGCATTGGCCAATGGGACAGTAGCGCTAGATGTTGCGCTCAAGGCATTAGGCATTGGCGCAGGCGATGACGTAATTGTCACTTCCCGTACTTTTTTAGCTTCTGCCAGCTCCATTGTCACGGCAGGAGCAAACCCGGTCTTTGCCGATGTTGAACTGGACTCCCAAAATATCTCCCGTCGGACCATTGAAGCGGTCATCACACCCAATACCAAAGCCATCATTTGTGTGCATCTGGCAGGTTGGATGTGTGATATGGACCCGATCATGCAGTTGGCTTCCGATAAAGGCCTGTATGTAATCGAAGATTGTGCACAGGCGCATGGAGCAAGATACAAAGGCAAATCTGCCGGTTCAATTGGTCATATTGGTGCCTGGTCCTTCTGTCAGGACAAGATTATGACTACGGGCGGTGAAGGTGGCATGGTCACCACCAATGATGAAAATTTATGGAAAAAAATGTGGTCTTATAAAGACCATGGCAAGAACTTTGATAGTATATATAATAAACAGCATCCGCCGGGTTTCCGTTGGTTGCATGATTCATTTGGTACCAACTGGCGCATGATGGAAATGCAGGCAGTGCTTGGGCGTATTCAGCTCAAAATGATGTCGGAATGGACAGAAAAACGTACTAAAAATGCTGAAAGAATTTTGAGTTGTTTTGAGAATAGTCCATATTTTACTGTACATCGCCCATCCGATGATTATGTACATGCTGCTTATAAATGTTATGTGCAAGTCAATATCGATGCCTTGCCTGAAGGCTGGTCACGTGACCGAATTATGGCAGAGATTAATGCTTTGGACGTGCCTTGTTTTAGCGGATCTTGCTCAGAGGTCTATTTGGAGCATGCGTTTGATCATACAAAATGGCGTCCAGTAGAACGTTTGAAAAATGCGCAGCAATTGGGTGAAACCAGTTTAATGTTTTTGGTGCATCCGACATTAACAGAAGATAATATTCAGACAACCGAATATGGCATTCAACAAGTGATTGGTCGTATATAATCTATCAATGATTCAGTCACGTAGAATGTGCCGCTAGGTGCATTTAATAAATTTATCCAGGTTTCAATTTAGGCATTCTAATATTTAAATTGAGTTGAAACTTATAAGTCATATTGAGAAGACACATCACGTGAAATCTATCATCTTGCCATTAGTTGAATCTCCACGATCAGCAAAATTAGTATTTTTGGTCGTCTTGGACTTCTTTATTTTCCCGGTTCTGATCTGGCTTTGTTATGTCATTCGACAGTTTGATCTCGGTGCAGAAGTTGTACCCAATATTCCCTTTGGTTCAGTTTGGGTCAGTGCTATTGCAGTCTTTGCGCTGTTTATTTGTGGTGTATACCGTTTTATTGTTCGTACTTTTAATGAATTTTTTATTGCCAAATTAGGTCTGGCAACCATATTAAGCGTGATTGGTTTGTATTTGTTGGCTTATAGTACGCATGCGTTTATTCCGACCTCAATCCCTTTAATGTTTGGCTTTATGATGTTCGCTTGGGTTTGGTTCAGCCGGGGTATTATTCGTTTTGTCGTTCAATCTTATTTGAAGTCAGGTGTACCGAAAAAACGCATAGCGATTTATGGAGCAGGTTATGCTGGTCAGCAGGTAGCAGCTACTTTAAACCGTTCTAATGAACATCTACCGATTATATTTATTGATGATGATCCTTCTTTAAGTG
This sequence comes from Acinetobacter sp. CIP 51.11, assembly GCF_000369665.1. Lineage (GTDB taxonomy): Bacteria > Pseudomonadota > Gammaproteobacteria > Pseudomonadales > Moraxellaceae > Acinetobacter > Acinetobacter lwoffii_S. The sequence goes on along the minus strand of NZ_KB850128.1, from coordinate 77,276 downwards.
GCCAAAATATTGGTGGTATCCAAGTTTTTTTACCACATACTGCTTTGAAATGTTTTACAAAATTCAAAATTGATGAAATTCTAATTGCACTGCCGTCAGTAGGGCGAATACGTAAAAGTGAAATTATCAAGTTTTTAGAGCCGGCTCATTTAAAAATTACCGAGATTCCGGGGCTGACTAAACTGGTCAATGGTGAAATTCGAATTTCTGATATTCAGGAAGTGGATATTATTGATTTACTAGGGCGTGATCCTGTACCACCAGTTCCAGCGCTTTTGACTAAAAATATTAAAAATAAAGTAGTCATGGTCACAGGCGCGGGTGGCTCGATTGGTTCAGAACTATGTCGCCAAATTATTAAAAATCAGCCTGTCAAAATTATCATTTATGAACTGACAGAATTTGCTTTATATCGTATTGATAAAGAATTACGTCTTACGGCAAGCTGTGAAATTATTCCAATTTTAGGTTCAGTTCTCGACGAACGTAAGTTAGAACGGGTGATTGAACAATATGGCGTACAAACCGTTTATCACGCTGCTGCTTATAAGCATGTGCCACTGGTGGAGTGTAATCCGCTGGCAGGTTTGAAAAATAATGCCGTTGGAACTGCCTTTAGTGTGAATGCTGCGGTGAAAAAAGGCGTAGAAACCTTTGTGCTGATTTCAACCGATAAAGCAGTACGTCCAACCAATGTCATGGGTGCAACTAAACGTATGGCAGAACTATACTGTCAGGCTATGGCAGAGGCTCAGGATCAGACCCAGATCAGTATTGTGCGCTTTGGTAATGTGCTCGGTTCTTCGGGCTCGGTCGTGCCGCTGTTTAAACAGCAAATTGCCAAAGGCGGTCCGATTACCGTGACTGATCCAGAAGTGACCCGTTTCTTTATGACCATTCCGGAAGCCTCGCAGCTGGTGATTCAGGCGGGTGCTTTGGGTACTGGTGGAGATGTATTCTTGCTGGACATGGGCGAGCCGGTACGGATTCAGGATCTGGCACGACAAATGATTTCCCTCAGTGGACTCAAAGTCAGAGATGATAAAAACCCGAATGGCGATATTGAAATTCAATATACTGGGCTACGTCCAGGCGAAAAACTCTATGAAGAACTGCTGATTGACGAAGAAAATACAGAAATTACTGCGCATACGCGCATTCGACGATCTGTCGAAAAACATTATCCATTGACAGAAATTCTGGCAGTATTTAACCATATGCATGAACTTACCGCGACTCAGGCTGACATTGAATGGGCACTGGCACAACTAGAACATTATGTGGATGGTTATGTACGCGGTAACGAAATAAAAGTGAACTAGGTTTTTATAGATATGATCAAGAAAGCAATTCTCCCTGTGGCGGGTCTAGGTACGCGTTTTTTACCTGCCAGCAAATCCATTCCCAAAGAGATGGTAACTGTTGTCGATCGCCCTGCGATTGAATATGTGGTCCGTGAAGCAGTTGCTGCCGGAATTGAGCAGATTATTCTGGTGACCCATTCTTCCAAGGCTTCGATTGAAAACTATTTTGACCGTAACTTTGAACTTGAAACCACCCTTGAGCAAAAAAATAAGACCGACTTACTCAAAGAAATTACTGAAATTTTGCCTGCAGCTGTCAGTGTGATTAGTGTACGTCAGCCTCAGCCTTTAGGTTTGGGCCATGCGGTATTATGTGCCAAAGCCGTGATTGGCGATGATGATTTTGCGGTGTTGTTACCGGATGTGCTGGTGAAAGATCAGGATCCGGAAAATGACCTGTCACGCATGATTCAGCGCTATGTACAATCTCAAGCTTCACAAATCATGGTTGAAGCAGTGCCTGAACATCTGGTGGACCAGTATGGCATTGTTGATGTTGCAGCAGTGCCTGCGGAAGGGAACAGTATTGTCATGCAAGGCATTGTCGAGAAACCGGCAGTGGGTACAGCACCTTCAAACCTGTCTGTGGTCGGGCGTTATATTCTACCCGCCAAGATCATGCAGCTTTTAGAGCAGACACCACGCGGGGCAGGCAATGAAATCCAGCTGACCGATGCAATTGCCATGCTGCAACAAACAGAAGCTGTAGAAGCCTATCGTATGAAAGGCCAGACTTTTGACTGTGGCAGCAAGTTGGGTTATCTAAAAGCTGTTTTACATTATGGAATGGATCATCCTAAACTCGGTGCCGAGTTTAAAGCATTAATTCAGGAACTGGCTTTGTAAGAAAAAATAATAAAAAGGAATAATATGAAAGTCGCAGTATTGGGAAAAACCCTATTTTCTGGAGTCATTTCAGCTCTTTTATCTGAATGTGGCCATCAGGTGGTCTGGTGTAATAGCTTCGGTGCAGATGATTCGGCTCGGCCCTATTTCCAGGATGAGTCCCTCCAGCTATTACTGCAAAAACAGGAAAAGTCTGGCTTTTTAAACTGTTGCGATTTTCAGCATCTGGATTTTAATCAGGATGTTTTTTTCTTCAGTTTTAATGCGACTGAAGAGCAACAGGCGTTTCAGATGGTAGATACCATCCGGCATGCCTGTTTTGCCCATCCCAAACTAATGATTAATGCCTCGACCTTTGGCTTGCATGGCACGCAACGTTTTCAGCAGTTGCTGCCGAATGATGACTGGATTTATCTGCCAGATATTATCCAGGAAGGGAATGCATTGCGTAGCTTTACTCAGGCCACCCAGCTGATTGTGGGCTGTGATCATGCAGATATACAGCCTAAAATCAAAGAATTATTACGTCCCCTATTTCCACGCGCGCAGCAGTATCTATTTATGCCGGTTCTGGATGCCGAATTTACCAAGCTGAGTATTTCCGGCATGCTGGCCACCCGGATCAGTTATATGAATGATCTGGCCAGTGTGGCAGAAAAGCTTGGCATTGATATTGAACAGGTACGGCAAGGCATGGCTGCGGATAACCGGATTGGTTCTGCCTATCTGTTCCCCGGCGTTGGTTTTGGTGGAGAGAATTTCTCCCATGATATCCGGACGCTTACTCACGCCGTGGCAGATTCAGGGGTAAAAAACCAGTTGCTGGAACAGGTCTGGGACATTAACGAACAGCAAAAAGAATTACTGTTTCGTAAACTCTGGAACTATTTCCGTGGAGACTTAAAGGGTAAAGTCATTGCGATTTGGGGTGCAGCCTTTAAGGAAAATACACCGAGTATCCAACAGTCTCCGGTACATGCCATGCTGACCGCTTTGTGGGCGCAAGGCGTGACGGTCAAGTTACATGACCCTCAGGCAATCGCAAATATTGAAAAGGTCTATGGGCCACGGGAAGATCTGATCCTGTGTAAAGACCAGTATCAGGCCGTGGAAGGGGCGCATGCCTTGTGTCTGATTACGGCATGGAAACAGTATGGCAGTCCGGATTATCCATATTTGATCAAGCTGATGCAGCATCCCCTGATTCTGGATGGGCGTAACCTGTATGATCCGACGTATATCAAGACACGTGGTTTTAATTATATTGGGGTAGGACGTTAATGTTGAGCCATTTTAATCCAAATCTCGACACTGAAACTGTGTGTCAGAAACTCGCCTCGAATAAAGAACAGCTTCAGTCTGAGCATTTGCGGGAGCTGTTTGCAGCTGACCCAGAGCGCTTTAATCGATATTCTATCCAGTTTGAACAACTGCTATTTGACTATAGTAAACACAGAATCAATAAAAATGTGCTGCAGGGCCTGATCGAATGGGCCGATGCACAGAACCTCAGATCCTGGATTGGCTCCCTATTTTCTAATCAGGAAATCAACTATACCGAGCAGCGTGCTGCCATGCACTGGGCACTACGCCTGCCTAAACAGGACCAACAGCATGCTGATCTGGCAGCAGACGTACATGCCCAGCTGGAGCGGATGTATGCCCTAGTGGAACAGATTCATGCTGGACAGCGTCGCGGTGCTACCGGGGAAGTGATTCAGGATGTGGTCAATATTGGTGTTGGTGGATCAGATCTGGGTCCTTTGATGGTCACGCACGCTTTATCTGATTTTAAATACCAGTCTGCCCAGCCACTCAACGTACATTTTGTTTCGACCATGGATGGTAGTCAGCTGTCCGAGCTGTTGCATCAGCTGCGTCCGGAAACGACACTGTTTATTATTTCCTCCAAATCCTTTGGCACCATTGATACTCTGACTAATGCACAAACAGTCCGTTTATGGCTGGAAAAGGCTTTAGGTCAGCATCCTTATATTCTTAAGCATCATTTTATTGGAGTATCAACCAAGCCGGAAAAAATGACCGCGTGGGGTATCGCACCGGAAAACCAGTTATTGCTTTGGGACTGGGTTGGCGGGCGTTATTCACTTTGGTCCTGTATCGGACTGCCAATTGTCTTGAGTATCGGGATTGAAGGCTTTAAGCAGCTGCTCGCTGGCGCCTATGCAGTGGATCAGCATTTTCAGTACCAGCCTTTTGAACGCAATATTCCGGTATTGATGGGATTGTTGGGAGCCTGGAATACCAATTTTCTGGATATTCAGACCCATGCGATTCTGCCTTATGACGGACGGCTGAAATATTTTGCATCTTACTTGCAACAGCTGGAAATGGAATCAAATGGTAAGTCAATCCAGCGTAATGGAGAGAAAGTCCAGTTTGATACCTGTCCGATCATCTGGGGTGAAGTGGGGCCGAATGCCCAGCATGCCTTCTATCAATTATTGCATCAGGGCACTCAGTCAGTTAGCTGTGATTTTATTGCGCCGGTAGAGCGTTATAACAGCCAGCAATATACCTATGCAGACAGTGCCGAAGCATTGGTAGAACAACATCATCTGGCCTTATCTAACTGTCTGGCGCAGTCGCGTTTACTGGCTTTTGGCAATGAAGCGCTGGATCAGGCCGAATTGGCAAGCTTGCCGGCCTATAAGCAGTATGAAGGTAATCAGCCGAGTAGTACCTTGTTGCTGCAAGAGTTGAATCCATACAGTTTGGGCATGCTAATTGCACTCTATGAACATAAGGTATTTGTTCAGTCTGTGCTGTGGAATATCAATCCGTTTGACCAGTGGGGCGTAGAAAAGGGCAAGGAAATTGCCAACCAGCTATTGCCAATACTGAATGGCGAACAAACCGATCTGAATGGTTTGGACGGTTCTACCCAAGGCTTAATTAAAATTTTGTTAGGAAAGTAATATGGCTAAAATTTTGGTAACGGGTGGAGCAGGCTATATTGGTTCACATACCTGTGTGGAATTGCTGAATGCTGGACATGAAGTGATCGTGCTGGATAATCTGTGCAATAGCTCAGCTGAGTCTTTAAATCGTGTCCAGCAGTTAAGTCACAAAAGCCTGACCTTTGTTGAAGGAGATATCCGGGATAGCCAGTTACTCGATCAGGTCTTTCAGCAAAATTCGATTGATGCGGTGATTCATTTTGCCGGATTGAAAGCGGTGGGGGAAAGCCAGCAGATTCCTTTGGCCTATTTTGACAACAATATTGCCGGTTCAATCAGTCTGGTTCAGGCTATGCAGCGCGCACAGGTGTTTAAACTGGTATTTAGCTCGTCGGCTACGGTCTATGGGGAAAACAATCCTTCACCCTTAAATGAAGAGATGCCTACTGGCATACCAACGAATAACTATGGTTATACCAAACTAATAGTTGAGCAGCTACTAGAAAAATTGGCTGTGGCGGATGAACGCTGGTCGATTGCCTTATTGCGTTATTTTAATCCAGTCGGTGCACATAAAAGTGGTCAGATTGGGGAAGATCCACAAGGTATCCCAAATAATTTAATGCCTTATGTAACTCAGGTGGCTGTAGGTCGTCGTGAAAAGCTGTCTATTTTTGGTCATGATTATGACACGGTCGATGGTACCGGCGTGCGGGACTATATTCATGTAGGGGATCTGGCCAATGCACATCTGTGTGCCCTGAAGAACCGTCTAGTTTCTCAAGGTTGCCGAGCTTGGAATATTGGTACTGGCAATGGAATTTCAGTCCTGCAAGTCAAGAATACCTTTGAGCAGGTGAATGAGGTTGATGTTCCATTTGAATTTGTACCACGTCGTGAAGGGGATGTGGCAACCTGTTTTGCAGACAATACACGCGCTGTACAGGAACTTGGCTGGGTAGCTAAATATGGCTTGGAGGATATGCTCGCCGACAGCTGGAACTGGCAGAAGCAGAATCCCAAAGGATATGGATAATAAATATGAATTTTATTTATGGGATTGTTTGTCATCGTTTAACCAATCCCTTAATTTATTTGGTGGAAAAGCTAATTACTAGCAGCAATAGTATTATTCTTATTCATGTTGATAAGAAATCGGATATTGCTCATATAAGAAAATTTTTACCAAATAGTCCACAAATACATTTTTTAACAGATAGAACTGATGTGGAGTGGGGTGGTTATACTCAAATTGAAACCACCCTAAAACTCTTAAATTATGCAAGTCAATTTGATTATCAGTATTTTTCTCTTTTATCCGGTGATGATATTCCATTGATGAAGGTAGAGCATATAGAAAAATATCTTTTAACCAATGATCGGGAATATATAGGTTATGAGTATCTTGCAGATCCTGCGATTCAGGTTAAATATTTATATCCAAAATTTTTTCTGAATAAGAAAAAATCAATATGGATAAAAATTAAATGTAAAATTTTAACTTTTCTGCATAAAATTGGTTTATTTAATCAGGATATTGATAAATTACCAAAACTTTATAAAGGCTCACAATGGTTTACCCTAAGTAATCAAGCTGTTAGTTATATTTTAGCTTTTATAGAAAATAATAAAAATTATGATTTAGCATTTAAGAATTCAATTTGTGCAGATGAAGTTTATTTTCATACTATTATTTATAATTCGTATTTAAAAGAAAAAATATACTGCCCCGAAGATGAGCAAAACGTTTGTGAAGGTGGACTAAGATATATTGATTGGGATTCAGGACCGGATTATCCAAGGACTTTAGATGAATCGGATTTTGATAAAATGAGGCAATCAGGCATGCTGTTTGCGCGGAAAATGAATCCAAATATCACAGTGGATATACTCGAAAAACATTTTCCATAAAAGCTTCAAGTCGGAAAAGTACCCTAAAAACTGGAATCTTTTCTCTGGTTTAAAGGGCACTGTTTTCAGGCTTTTGAGGAATTATGATTCGCCCTGGATCAGCTGGGTCAGCTCATCAACATACTCCTGCATTGGGCGTGGATGATGATCACGGCGGCTTTCAATATTCAAACGCAATAATGGTTCAGTATTGGATGCACGCACATTAAAACGCCAGCTACCAAAATTCAGGCTCACGCCGTCGGTCTGGTCAATTTCAGGTTTCTGCTCGGCATAATGATCGAAAAGTTTCTGGATGGTTGCTTGGGTATCTGCAACTTTGAAATTAATTTCACCTGAACATGGGAACTTGGCGATCATTTCTTCCACGAGAGAAGATAAGGATTTTCCTGTTTCAGATAGTACAGCCATAGCCAATAACCATGGAATCATGCCGCTGTCACAGTAAGCAAAATCACGGAAATAATGATGGGCACTCATTTCCCCGCCATAGGCTGCATTATGTTCACGCATGACATCTTTAATGAAGGCATGACCTGATTTTGATTGGACGGTAATCCCCTGATACTGCTCCACGACATCGAGCGTATTCCAGACCAGACGCGGGTCATGCACAATTTTTTCACCGGACTGCTTCAGCAAGAATGCCTGAGCCAGAAGGCCAACAATATAATAACCTTCAATGAACTGACCTTTTTCATCGAACAGGAAGCAGCGGTCAAAGTCGCCATCCCAGGCAATGCCCATATCCGCACCATGCTGAATGACCGCATTACGGGTGCTATCACGGTTTTCAACCAGAATTGGATTGGGGATACCATTCGGGAAGTTACCATCGGCCTCATTGTGAATTTTGACAAATTTAACCGGGATCTGTAGCTGTTGAAACTTCTGTTCAAGCGCATCCACCACATGACCTGCGGCACCATTACCGGCATTCATCACCAGTTTCATCGGGCGGATTTTTGCCGGATCGATATAGGTCATCAGGTGATCGATAAACTCTGGCAGGATATTATATTTTTCAGTATGACCTTTTTGGCTAACTTCAATGAATTGTCCCGATTCTGCCAAGGCCTGAATTTCTTTTAAGCCTGTATCTGCACTAATCGGACGGGCATTTTCACGCACCAGTTTCATGCCGTTATAGTCCATCGGATTATGGCTGGCAGTGACTTCAATTCCACCTTGTACATCGAGGTGGAAGGCCGCGAAATAAACTTCTTCAGTCCCGGTCATGCCGAGATCCAGCACATTAACCCCGGCATCATTTAAACCGCGAATGGTCGCCTGTTTTAAACCTTCACTGCTGAGTCGAATATCACAGCCAATGACAACTGTTTTAAGCTGATAGATCTGTCCATAAGCACGGCCAATTTTATAGGCAATCTCTTCATTGAGTTCGCTACCCAGTTTGCCGCGAATATCATAGGCTTTGAAGCAAGTCAGTTTTGTCATTTAGAGGCTCTCCATTTAGAAGAAAAAAGGCCGGTTTCCCAGCCTCGATTCAATTTTAATTATTCTACAGTAACCGATTTTGCCAGGTTGCGTGGCTGATCCACATCCGTACCACGTAGCACTGCCACATGATAAGAGAGTAACTGCACCGGGATGCTATACACAATCGGTGCCAGTACTGCATTTACTGATGGAATATGTACCACGTGCTTGCGCTCTTTGGCTTTAATGCCACTGTGTTCATCAGCAAAAACAAACAGTTCACCACCACGTGCCTGAACTTCTTCCATATTGGATTTCAGTTTGTCCAGCATGTCATCTTGTGGCGCCAGAATCACCACCGGCATGTCATTGTCGACCAGTGCCAATGGCCCATGTTTCAGCTCACCTGCAGCATAACCTTCAGCGTGAATATAGGAAATTTCTTTCAGCTTGAGTGCACCTTCCAGAGCGATCGGGAAATGCGTACCACGGCCCAAAAACAGGCAATGCTGCTTCTCAACAAACAATTCAGAGAGACGTAAAATTTCATCGTCATGACGCAAGGTATCCAGAATCACTTTAGGCGTATGCCAAAGTTCTGTGGTGATCTCCGTCATTTGTTCTGTAGAAATAGTATTTTTCACAGAACCGATTTTGAGTACCAACAGCATCAATGCAGCAAGCTGGGTGGTAAAGGCTTTGGTTGAAGCCACACCAATTTCAGGGCCTGCCAGTGTCAATAGACTATGCTGAGTTTCACGCACCATCGAAGAGGTTGCTACGTTACAGATGGTCATCGTAGTGATGTCCAGGCCTTTAGCTGCCGCACGTTTTTGTGTATCACGTAATGCAGCTAAAGTATCAGCAGTTTCACCGGACTGGGAAATACATACATATAGCGTGTTGTTCACAATCACCGGAGTGCGATAACGGAACTCGCTGGCAATCTCGACCTGGCAAGGCAGGTCAATCAGCTGTTCAAACCAGTATTTGGCAATCATGCCGGCATGATAGCTGGTACCGCAGGCAATAATCTGGATTTGCTGGATTTTTGCAAAGTCTTGTTCTGCACTGGCAAGAAAATCTTCACGCAGGTCATTGCCATTTAAAGCTTGGGAAATGGTCTGTTTGATCGCTTCAGGCTGCTCATAAATTTCTTTGAGCATGTAGTGCTTGTATTCACCTTTAGAAGCATTGCTGACGGCAGCATCCAGTTCCTTGACCGGACGATCGACAAGTTGACCATCGACAAAGACTTCAATCGTGGTACGGGTCAAACGGGCAATATCACCTTCTTCCAGGTAGATAAAACGGTTGGTAATCGGTAGCAGAGCCAGCTGATCAGAACTAATAAAGTTCTCGCCAATACCGACACCAATGACGAGCGGAGAACCTTCACGTACGGTAATCAGCTCATCCGGGTGGTCAGTATGTACGATACCCAGTGCATAGGCACCTTTCAGTTGTGGAACCACCTGGCGTACAGCTTCTAACAGGCTCGGGGTAGATTTCAGCGCATCATTGATCAGATGGGCAACCACTTCAGTATCAGTCTGTGAGGTAAACACATAGCCTAAAGCTTCAAGATCATCTTTCAGTTCTTGGTAGTTTTCGATAATCCCGTTATGGACCACTGCTACATTTTCAGAAATATGCGGATGGGCATTTTCTTCAGTCGGTTTGCCATGGGTGGCCCAGCGTGTATGCGCAATGCCGAGTGAACCGCTAATCTGGGATTCATTCACAGCCTGTTCAAGGTTTGCAACCTTACCGACACGGCGTTCACGTAGGACTTGGCTGTTGTTAATGAGTGCCAAACCTGCTGAATCATAACCACGGTATTCCAGGCGTTTTAAGCCTTCAATCAAAATATTGGTAATGCTACGTTCTGCAATGCCACCAACGATACCACACATATTTGTTCCCCTTATTTCTTGATTTTTTGCGGACGTGGATAGTTTTCTTTGGCAAATTGCTTAGAGCGCTCTACTGCCAAACTGTTGTCTTCCACATCACGGGTAATCGTTGAGCCTGCACCCACTGTGGCACCGTTGCCAATTCTCACAGGTGCAACCAATGAACTGTTCGAGCCAATGAAGGCCTGATCACCAATAATCGTTTTAAATTTGTTCGCACCATCATAGTTACATGTAATGGTTCCTGCACCGATATTAGAACCGGCACCGATTTCAGCATCACCCAGATAGGTAAAATGGTTGGCTTTAGAGCCTAGACCAATCGTAGTATTTTTGACTTCAACAAAGTTGCCGATATGTACTTCATTGGCCAGTTGTGCACCTGGACGCAGTCGTGCAAAAGGTCCAATTTGGGTATCTTCCCCAACGACGGCGCTATCAAAAATGCTATATGGCTGAACCTTGGTGCCAGCTGCAATCTTGGTATTCTTGATAATACAGCCGGCGCCAATTTCAACGTTGTCGCCCAGCTCGCAATCACCTTCCATAATCACATTGATATCAATACGGACATCCTGACCGACAGTTAAATTGCCACGCAGGTCAAAGCGGCTTGGATCAATCAAATGTACGCCTTGCTGCATCAGCTGTTTTGCTTGATAAGCCTGGAACTGACGCTCTAAAGCAGCCAACTGCACACGGTCATTTACCCCTTCAACTTCAAAAGCCTGCTCAGGTTCTACCGATGCAACTTGCATACCATCTGCCAAAGCCATCGCGACAATATCAGTTAGGTAATATTCACCCTGCGCATTGTCATTGCTTAAATTTGGCAGCCATTCATGTAATTTAGCATTGCTGACGGCATAAATACCGGTATTGATTTCCTTGATCTGACGCTGCTCTTCAGAGGCATCTTTATGTTCAACAATCGCTTGAATCTGATCATTTTCACGCACGATACGTCCATAGCCATTGGCATCAGGCAGAGTTAATGTCACTAGGCCGATACTAGTTGTTGCTGTCGCATCGAGTAATTTTTGCAAGGTCACAGGATTAATGCAGGGTACATCGCCGGAAAGAATCAGCGATACGCCGTCGTGAGGCAGGACAGGCAAGGTCATCTGCACCGCATGGCCGGTACCCAGCTGTTCAGCCTGTTCGACCCATTTAATCTCTTGTTGTGCAAATGCTGTTTGAACCCGGTCACCACCATGACCATAAATGGTAATAATATTATCTGCGTTTAATTTTTTTGCCGTTTCAATGACATGACCCAGTAAAGGACGTCCTGCAAGGGGTTGTAATACTTTCGGTAAGCTTGAACGCATACGCGTGCCTTTACCTGCAGCAAGAATAATAACAGTCGTTGACATGTTCTAATCCTAAATATGGCTTATGCCACGGTGAAGTAAAAATAAAGCAAAATACAAAGAGCCGCCCAAAGGCCGGCAATAATGTCATCCAGCATGATGCCGAAGCCACCAGCCACTTGACGATCAATCACCCTGATCGGCCAAGGTTTCCAGATATCAAATAACCTGAACAGGGCAAAACCGACGAGCAACCATAACCAGTTCATCTGGCCTAAGTAGATCAGGGGCAAAAATGTGATGGATTGTCCGGCAAATTCATCCCAGACAATGCGTCCATCATCATGAACCCCCATGACTCTAGCAGTATGCCCGCAGATATATATGCCAACCAGGGACATGATGGCAATGGCAAAAACACTGTTTAGAAAACCAAGATGCAGCCAAATGGGAATAAATAAAAGTGCAAAGGCCGACCCAAAGGTACCGGGTGCTTTAGGTGCCAGACCGGAACCAAAACCAACCCCACTAAAGACAATCAGTCGGTCGATCCATGACATGGCTTTAAAATTAATCGCAGGTTTATGCAAAATGTTGATACCCATTAAATTGAAGTGAATGATCTACGCCATCTTTTTCAAAAGTTAAGCCGTGTTGCTGCTGAATTGTGCCGATTATACTAATCGAAACATCAAGTTGTTTTTGCAATAATTTTTCGTAATTTTGCGGGCTTATTGTAAAGCATAATTCGTAATCGTCGCCACCAGCGAGGGCATATTGCCATTTTTGCTCATTGTTTAAGGCATGCAGGGTAGGACTGATCGGTAAGTTTTCGAGTTGCAGCTTTGCACCGACTTGAGAAGCTTTGAGAATATGTCCAAGATCTTGTGCCAAACCATCCGAGATATCAATCATGCTATGCGCCAGACCTTTTAGGGCGGCACCGAGCTGACAACGTGGCGTTGGATAGTCCAGACGTTTTTGTAGTGGATGACCAAGATGCTGTAGTGCAAAAGCTGCATCACCGACAGTTCCACTGACACAGATCAAATCACCCGGTTTTGCACCTGAGCGTGTAATGGCTTGACCAATGTCCACCCAGCCTAATGCAGTAACAGACAGGGTTAAATGAGGACTTTGAGTGGTATCACCACCGATTAAGTTCACGCCAAATTGATCACAGCAATCGTACAGACCCTGACTAAAAGCTTTTAGCCAGTCATGATCAATTTGGGGTAGGCTCAATGCCAGAAGAATACTATGCGGTTTTGCACCCATCGCGGCAATATCGGAAAGATTAACAGCAACCGATTTCCAGCCAATGGCATGCGGATTTGTATCGAGAGGAAAGTGTCGTCCGGCAACCAGTGTATCGGCACAGATGACCAGTTGTTGCTGAGGCGGAGGGGTGAGCAAGGCTGAATCGTCACCGACGCCTAAATCGACAGAATGGGTATTCTTGCGATTGAAATAGGTGTCGATAATCGAAAATTCAGCCATACAACAATTCGACTTTAATTAGTTGGCTTGTTGCTTTTCTGCTGCACGTAAAGTTGTCGCTAAACGATCCAATACACCGTTGATGTATTTGTGGCTATCGGCACCGCCAAAATGTTTAGCCAACTCGATCGCTTCATCTAGAACGACGCGATATGGAATCTCAAAATGTTCTTTAAGTTCATATGCACCAAGACGAAGGGTCGCAAGCTCAACACCATCCAGTGCTGAAAGTTCGCGATCGAGTACCGGGATTAAGAGCGCATCCAATGCTTCATGATTGGCAACCACTTGAGTCAACAATTCATGATAATAGCTCAGATCCACTTTGTGCATGGCATTTTCCACACGCGTACGTGCTTCAATCTCATGCACCGGATTGTGGCTCATTTGCCATTCATAAATTCCTTGTACAGCAAAGCGACGTGCTTTACGTTTTGCTGCATAAGTTGCTTGAAGTGTTTGCGACATAGCGTTAAATAGCCTTTAACAAGTTAACCATTTCAATCGCAGTCAGGGCAGCTTCGCTACCTTTATTGCCTGCTTTTGTTCCAGAGCGTTCAATCGCTTGTTCAATACTGTCCGTAGTGAGTACACCGTTAATGACAGGTAAGCCAGTGTCCAGGCCAACCACGCCTAAACCTTTGGCACATTCGCCTGCAACGAAATCGAAGTGAGGCGTGCTACCACGAATCACGGCGCCAAGCGCGATGATGGCATCGAAACGATCTGAAGCTGCCAGTTTTTTCGCAACGACAGGAAGTTCCCAGGCACCAGGTGCATGAACAACAGTAATATTATCCTCTGATACACCATGACGTTTCAATGTATCAATGGCACCTTCTAACAGATGTTCAACCACAAAGCTGTTAAAACGACCAACTAAAATCGCATAACGGTCTTCGTTCGCGAGATGTAACATACCTTCAATACGGCGAACTGCCATAACAACCTCGATGATTTCTTAAGATGTTTGTTGTGCGGTGATGTATTCTACCACTTCTAAGTTAAAGCCTGACAGGGCATTGAAACGCAATGGAGAGCTCAGCAGCTTCATTTTTTCAACGCCTAAATCACGCAAAATTTGTGCACCCACACCAATGGTCTGATACTGCTGAGACAGTGCAGAATTTGATTTTACATTTTTTGGTGCTTTAAGGTTATCTAATGCTGGACCCAGGTCCTGTAAATGGTGTTGGCCAATCCAGACCAGTACACCACGATCACTGTTGGAAATTTCTTTCAAGGCACGATCCAGGTTCCAGGCCGGTTCGCCATCCTGTTTTTTCAGTTTGAGCAAGTCGCGGGTCGGGTTAAAACCATGTACACGCACTGTGGTCACGCCATCTTTAGGCTCACCTTTGACCAGGGCCAAATGAATATCCGGGTTGCCCAGTTCACGATAGCGGTACAGGTCAAAGCTGCCGTATTCAGTATCAATACTTTGCTGATCAATACGCTCAACCGTCTGTTCATTGGTCATGCGGTAATGAATCAGATCGGCAATAGTACCGATTTTCAGGCCATGCTTTTCAGCAAACACTTCAAGATCCGGACGGCGCGCCATGGTGCCATCTTCATTGATGATTTCACAAATGACTGATGCTGGTTCCAGTCCTGCCAAACGGGAAAGATCACAACCTGCCTCAGTATGTCCGGCACGGTGCAAGACACCGCCTGGTTGCGCCATCAGCGGGAAGATATGTCCTGGCTGTACAATATCTGCCGGTTTGGCATGAGCAGCCACAGCAGTTTGAATCGTGTGCGCACGTTCAGCCGGAGAAATACCGGTAGAAATACCTTCAGCCGCTTCAATCGACAGGGTGAAATTGGTCCCATGCTGGGCACCATTGGCATCCACCATTAACGGCAGATTCAACTGCTGGCAACGCTCTTTACTTAAAGTCAGGCAGACCAGACCACGTGCGTGGGTGATCATGAAGTTGATGTCTTCAGGACGTACGTGCGTGGCAGCAATCACCAAATCGCCTTCATTTTCACGGTCTTCATCATCCATCAGGATGACCATTTTTCCTGCACGGATATCTGCTACAAGCTCTTCAACAGTATTGAGCGGCATCAACCTTCACCTTCTTTTTTGATCTTGATCAGACCGAATCATGACATTATTGGGTACATAGTCTAACGCTTTTTGCGCAATTTTGCCTATGCTTATTGCTTTCCCTCTAGTGGTTCATTGTTATACACAGTCTTGATAAACATGAAAAGCCGACTTTAAATGAAAGCCTGGGCTTTATGCAGGTTTTTTGAGCAATTAAAAAGCATAAAAAATGAGAAACTTAGGTGAAATCAACATAAGCTCAGACATTAAGGTGTTTTCAGAAAGTATTTTAATTTATTGTCAGTCATTCAAGGGAATTCTAGACGAACAATGCTGGAAAATTTTACCTAGTATTAAAATTTTTAAAAAATATTAGGTTAAAAGCGGACCGAAGCCCGCTTTTAATCATCAGATTGATTAGAAAAAACCTGCCGGTTTGGTTGAATAGCTCACCAACAGATTTTTGGTTTGTTGATAATGATCCAGCATCATTCTGTGATTCTCACGTCCAATGCCTGATTTTTTATAACCGCCGAAAGCTGCATGCGCAGGATAGATGTGATAACAGTTGGTCCAGACCCGGCCGGCCTGAATGGCACGGCCAGCACGGTAGGAGGTATGCGCTGAGCGTGACCAGACACCGGCGCCGAGTCCGTAAATCGTATCGTTGGCAATCTTGATCGCATCATCAAAGTCTTTAAAAGTGGTCACAGCCAGTACAGGCCCGAAGATTTCTTCCTGGAAGGTCTTCATGTCATTGGTACCTTTAAAGATGGTCGGTTCAATATAGAAACCTTGACCGACTTCCTGACGTGCTTCACCACCGGTCAGGATCTGTGCGCCTTCTTCACGGCCAGTGGCAATACAGCCCAGAATCTTGTCCTGTTGTTCCTGAGAAGCTTGCGCGCCAATCATAGTGTCAGTATCCAGTGGATGTCCGGTTTTAATGCGTTGTACCCGTTCTACTGCACGCGCCAGAAATTCATCGGCAATGCTTTCCTGTACCAAGGCACGGGAAGGGCAGGTACAGATTTCACCCTGGTTCAGGGCAAACATGGCAAAGCCTTCCAGAGCTTTGTCCAAATAGTCATCTTCCTGATCCATGATGTCAGCAAAGAACAGATTCGGGGATTTTCCGCCAAGTTCCAGGGTCACCGGAATAATATTTTCGGTGGCATATTGCATGATCAGCTGACCTACTGCAGTTGAGCCGGTAAAGGCAATCTTGGCAATGCGTGGATTGGTCGCCAGTGGACGGCCGACCTCAACCCCGTAGCCATTGACGATGTTCAACACGCCCGACGGTAAAATATCCTGAATCAGTTCAGCCAGTACCAGAATACTGACCGGAGTCTGTTCCGCAGGTTTCAGCACAATACAGTTACCCGCAGCCAGGGCAGGTGCCAGTTTCCAGGCAGCCATCAGAATCGGGAAGTTCCAGGGAATGATTTGTCCAACTACACCAAGCGGTTCATGAAAATGATAAGCAATGGTATCTTCATCAATTTCGGAAATGCCACCTTCCTGAGCCCGGATACAGCCGGCAAAATAACGGAAATGGTCAATGGCCAGTGGAATATCGGCAGCCAGCGTTTCACGGACCGGTTTGCCATTGTCCCAGGTTTCTGCCACCGCCAACATTTCCAGATTTTGTTCCAGACGATCTGCAATTTTCAACAGAATATTGGAGCGGGTGGTCGGCGATGCTCTGTTCCATTGTTCTTTGGCTTTGTGCGCTGCATCTAAGGCCAATTCAATGTCTTCTACAGAAGAGCGCGGTACTTTGGTAAAGACTTTGCCATCTACCGGAGAGATATTGTCAAAGTATTCACCTTTGACCGGAGCGACCCATTCGCCGCCAATGAAATTATTGTATTGTGCTTTAAATTGAATTTTTGAACCGTCAGTATTGGGGTCTGCATAACGCATAATCTATTCCTTTATATGATTGTTAGTGGTGCAGGTCGAGCGCATGTTGCCGATCAAAAAATATAGGCGCTTCTGCATTCAGCTCTACTATAAAGAGGGAACAAGACGGACGGTTGTTTGTTTACAGGCTTGCTACAAAAGACAATATTTGGAGACAAGCGGTAGAATAATAAAAATTATAAATTCTCAAGCCTTAAATTTAAAAACAATGAGTTATAGTGGTTATAAAACATCGAAAGATTGGCATATTTTCAATGCACTTGATTACATTTCGACCTAGTCATGATTCAAAAGAAGCCAGGCAAGAGAAATGAGGGTAAGTTTCATTTCTTCTTCCGCATTTATCTAAAGTCCTTTGTCATGCAGCCATTGAAACAGTTGCTGATAAACCTGCTTACGCACAGATTGCTCTGAAAGTACCAGATCATGTAAACCGTTCTGAATACTTTGAACCGTGACATCGCCTTTAATTTTTTTGGCATATTTCTGAATGTCTTTAATGCCTAGAATTACATCGCTGCTCTGTGCGGCTTTGCCCCATTTTTTAGGATATAAGGTCTGATGCGAATGCATGATCAATACCGGAATATCGAGCTGAACACCGCGATGAATTTCTTTCTGTGCCTCATGAATGGCACGAATAAAACTGATCCGAACCATCGGGTAGCGGGTCTTTTTCCAGTCCAGACTGAAGTCCCATTCGCCTTTTAAATCCTTATGAAGGCTGGTGGCATACCACTTGTTCAGCTCGCTTGGAAATTTAAGATTGGGAAAAATTTTAGCCAGTCTGCTCAATTGCGGGATGCCGAGCGCGCGCTTGATCGGATTCATGTTGAAGTCATAAAACGGACTGTTGACCCAAAGCGCTTTGATTAAAGGATGCTGCGGATGATGTGCCGCATACAAGGTTGTGGTCAGGCCACCGGTAGAATGACCACAGAGCAGGGCAGCATCGTGGCCCTCAGCTGCTATAATGTCGAGGGCTTGGGTAATTTCTGCATCATATTCAGCCAGGTCATAGACGTTATAATATTTTTGATGTGGCAGAATCGAACGTCCGTACTTTCTTAAATCCAGCGCATAAAAATCAAACCCATGCTGATTAAAGCGCTCTGCCATTTCGGTCTGAAAAAAATAATCGATAAAACCGTGAATATATAAAACTGCTTTTTTTGTGGGTTGGGCTGCTTTTTTACGGATCAGGGTTGCTACGACTTTGCCCTCATAATCATCGGGAAAGTTTAAGATCGATTGTTCATAGCCTGTCCCCAAAATATCGGGCTGATAAAGCGGTTGCAGTTCACTCATTCTTATACTCGTTGGTCTTATTAAATTTATGCTTTATCCTTGATGAGCTGAGGTTTTTTGTCAAACAGAACTTGTTGCCGATTTAAATTAAAAAATACGAATACGGGTTAATTTTAGAAACCGTCCAAAACCTAGGCTGAAAATAGGTGTTATCAGATTATAAAATCCTGCTACAAGTATTATAAATTTGCTAAATGACCCAAGAGGCTAAAATCAGGATAAGCTATATAAAATAACGAGAGTGATGTCATTATTTTGGCAGAACTGCCGAAGATTGATTAGATGAGTTAAATAATGCCCAGAGAAAATTTGAACAGTAAACGCCCTTTATATATTCCTTATGCTGGAAATACTCTGCTAGAACTCCCACTACTCAATAAAGGCTCTGCATTTTCTGAAGAAGAGCGCAGAAGCTTTAACTTGCATGGCTTGATTCCTCATGTCACCGAGACGATTGAGGAGCAAAGTCAGCGTTCTTATCAGCAGTATTGTGCTTTCAGCAGTGATATTAACAAGCATATTTATTTGCGGAATATTCAGGATACCAATGAGACCCTGTTTTACCATCTGATTGAAAATCACCTCAGTGAGATGATGCCGATTATCTATACCCCGACTGTGGGTGAGGCATGTCAGCGCTTTTCTGATATTTATCGCCGTCATCGTGGGATCTTTATTTCCTATCCTGACCGTGATCAGATCGATCAGATTATTCACAATATCAACAAAAAAAACGTGAAAGTGATTGTGATCACAGATGGTGAGCGCATTCTGGGTCTTGGAGATCAGGGCATTGGTGGTATGGGGATTCCCATTGGAAAACTGGCACTCTACACCGCATGTGGCGGGATCAGTCCGGCTTATACCTTACCGATTACTCTCGATGTCGGTACCAATAATCAGCAGTTATTGAATGACCCGATTTATATGGGCTGGCGTGAACCGCGAATCAGCGGCGATGAATACTATGCCTTTGTTGAGATGGTGATTCAGGCGATTCAACAGCGCTGGCCAGATGCCTTAATTCAGTTTGAAGACTTTGCACAGAAAAATGCCATGCCTTTACTGGAAAAATACCGTGATCGAATCTGTTGTTTTAATGATGATATTCAGGGCACCGCAGCAGTGTCTGTGGGCAGCCTGATTGCTGCTTCGCGCGCAGCAGGCAAACTGCTCAAAGATCAGGTGGTTACTTTCCTGGGCGCAGGTTCAGCCGGTTGCGGGATTGCAGAACAGATTATTAAGCAAATGGTTGCTGAGGGCTTAAGTGATGCCGAAGCACGCGCACGTGTATTTATGGTCGACCGCTTTGGTCTGATCACTGAGAATCAGCCGAATTTACTGGACTTCCAGCGAAAACTGGCACAGCCGCTTGAAAATGTAGAAAGCTGGGCAGATGCAGAGAGTATGATTTCTCTACTGGATGTGGTCAAACGTGCCAAACCGACGGTATTGATTGGCGTATCTGGACAGCCAGGTCTATTCACTCAGGAAGTGATTGAAGCCATGGCTGAAAACAGTGTACAACCGATTGTTTTCCCTTTATCTAACCCGACTTCCCGCGTAGAAGCTGTTCCGGCAGACATCTTGCAATGGACCAAAGGCAGAGCATTGATTGCAACGGGTAGTCCATTTGCCCCGGTGAATTATCAGGGACAGATTCATCATATTTCCCAATGCAATAACTCTTATATTTTTCCGGGTATCGGTCTGGGCGTAGTTGCTTCAGGTGCAAAACGTGTCACGGATAATATGCTGATGGCCTCGAGTAATGCCTTGGCGGACTGTTCTCCTAAACTCAAGGACCCTCAGGCAGATTTATTGCCGAATCTGGATTGTTTACAGTCAATTTCGAAGCAGATTGCCTTAAAAGTGGCACTTGCTGCGATTGAAGACGGAGTAGCACCGAAAGTCAGTGTAGAAGAATTGCAGCTAGCAATAGAGCATAATTTCTGGACACCGCAATACCGTGACTATCAGCGAATTACCTTTTAATTATATTGGAAATGGACTCTGTATTGTGGCTAGTGGTTTGCTAGCTTGAGTTTATCTGATGCGTTGGTGAAATATAAAAAGCCCTGATCTTTTGATGAGGGCTTTTTATATTGTCGTAGGGGTGGCATGGTCACATCTTGGTTATAAAATCAGAAAGTACTTTAAGAATTTGTTATTGAGTGAAACAAAAATGAAAGGATCATTTAAAAAAATAACATCAACATAAAAAAAGCCCCGATCTTTCGATCAGGGCTTTTTTAGAATCTGGAGCGGGAAAGGAGACTCGAACTCCCGACCCCAACCTTGGCAAGGTTATGCTCTACCAACTGAGCTATTCCCGCGGAGTCTATAAAGTTTTTTAAATGAAAAAACTAAATGAAAAAATTTTGAGCGGGAAAGGAGACTCGAACTCCCGACCCCAACCTTGGCAAGGTTATGCTCTACCAACTGAGCTATTCCCGCGGAGTCTATAAAGTTTTTTAAATGAAAAAACTAAATGAAAAAATTTTGAGCGGGAAAGGAGACTCGAACTCCCGACCCCAACCTTGGCAAGGTTATGCTCTACCAACTGAGCTATTCCCGCATGCCGTGTATAATACAGCATGCAAAAATGTGGTCAACACCTTTGTTAAAAATCTTGCATCAATTGCATAAAATAAAAGCAAAATGCTGTAGACCAGACAATAAATAACCAATATTCATATAAAAATCAATAAATTTTCGCCACAATCAACGGATTGCATCTGAACAGATTACCGAAATACTCGGCAGAACAAGGTATACTGAGACCATATTTTTGAAGATTGGAGTCAGGCCATGAGCTTAGAACAACAACTGAAAGATCGTTTGGCGCAATTATCCCCAACCCATTTGGAAGTGGTGAATGAGTCTTCGGGTCATGGTGGTTATTTCCCGGGAAAAGAATCGCATTTTAAAACCGTGATTGTGAGTCAGGCATTTGCCGGTTTGCGCCCCGTCCAGCGTCATCAGAAAGTTTATGCTGCTGCGGGTGATCTGCTGTCAAAAGACAAGATTCATGCGCTGGCCATTCATGCATTTTTGCCTGAAGAATGGGCAGGTCAGGATACGACCAGTCCTGCTTGTGCACACGCACCTAAAAACTAAGAGGAAATGATGGAAACCCAACTTTTAGTCAAGATTATCCATATGTCGGTAGCAGGACTGGCGATTGTCGCCATTCTTGCCCGTGCCTTGACCTTGTTTGTCGGCACACAGGGAAATATGCCTAATCCGGTAGCACGTACAGCGCTAGTCGCTTTACAGCATTTAGCTATCACGGTGATTGCACTGACCGGTATAGTATCGCTCGTCCTGAAAGACTTTGATGTACAGCCTTGGTTCTATGCCAAAGTCATTTTATTTTTGGTGCTGGTATCCTCGCTAGGCAAAGCCTATAAAAAAGATGATTCGATCTTGTTGTCGCAGCGTCGGGCTGGCTTAGTTATTGCTGTAGTTTCATTGGTGTCTATTCTGGCTTTGGTGATGATCAAGCCGAATTTTGGCTAAAAGCAGGCTGGCTGTGATGATCAGCACAGCCAGTCCATGCAAATAATTAGAAAATACAAATGTTGTAAAAGTAATTAAAAATGTGAGGAGGGGGACATGCGTACACGTGTGGTATTTAATCAAAAGGGTGGGGTAGGCAAGTCGAGTATTACTGTCAATCTGGCAGCGATCAGTGCACATCAGGGTTTAAAAACCTTATTGATTGACCTGGATCCGCAGGCCAACTCTAGCCAGTATGTGCTGGGTGATGATGCGACGTATTCTAGTGACAAGCCGGCACTCGAACCGAATATCGAAAACTATTTTGAAGATGTACTCGGTAATCAGCAAAGCAAGGGCCTGCTCGGCAATGCCATTGGCTCGATTTTAAAAAGTCGTAGCAAAGGTCTGGAAAGCTATGTGCATCAATCTTCTTTTAAACATCTGGATGTTATTCCGGCCAGTCCAACACTGGGTGCATTGGCCCATGCACTGGAGTCCAAGCACAAGATTTATAAGCTACGAGATGCCTTGCAACAACTGTCGGGGCATTATGACCGGGTATTTATTGATACACCGCCTGCATTCAATTTCTTTACCCTCTCTGCTCTCATTGCGGCGAACCGCGTGCTGATTCCATTTGACTGTGATGTATTTTCTAAACGTGCCCTACAGACCCTGATTGAAAATGTCATTGAAACCCAGGATGACCATAATGAAGGGCTGGAAATCGAAGGGATTGTCGTGAACCAGTTTCAGGCACAGGCCAAATTACCGCGTGAAGTGGTACAACAGCTCAAAGATGAAGGCTTACCGGTCCTCGACAGTATGTTGCCACCCTCGATCTTGATGAAAGAATCTCATCAGAAAAATCAGCCTTTGATTCATTTGGCTACTGATCATAAATTGACTCAGGCCTATCAATCGTTGTTCAATGAGATAGAGCAGAATTAAGATCGAGTTAGCTATGAAACTTGTGAAAGTAAGCCTGAGTATTGCTGCACTGGCATTACTGAGTGCCTGTGCAACGCCGGTAAAACCGACTTATGTGTCGCCCACCCTCTATCAGACTTTGGGTTGTTCGCAATTACAGGGTGAATATAATCGTATTCAGCAGTATATCGACAATGGCGTTGAACCACCGAAACGTACTGGCGTCGGTGTGGGCGTTGGTCTTGGCGGTGGTTGGGGTAGTCGCGGTGGATGGGGTATTGGCCCGAGTGTTTCAGTCAATATGGGACAGTCATCCGATACCAAAAGAACCGAACTGGCACGGCTTTTAGGCGAGCAGGAAGCGATTGTACAGGCCGCGCGTTATAAGAACTGTCCGATCATCGTTCAGCAGGCGACGCCTAAATAAATCATTCAACATTAAACGGATAAATGCTGACTTTAGGTCGGCATTTTTTATTGTTTTCATCAAGAATAGGGCAGTTTAAATTAAGATAAAACTCACGGGAAATTGACCAGAGTGTATATAAATCTGAAATTTATAAGCTTGTTATCCCACTCCCATATTGATTAAGCTACAACCTTGGCCCGGAAAAGTTCATTGCGATGATTGAAAATTGGTTATTTGTTTTAGGACTCATTGCTGTGTTGATGGTTCCAGGGCCCGCCAATGCCTTGGTGGCCAGCTCTGCTCATCAGCAGGGGCAGGCTAAAACCAGTCTCTATCTTCCTGCCATTTTGCTCGGCTATTTTTATGCCATTAATGTTTGGGCCTTGTTGATTCATCTGGCGTCACCGATCTGGCCAAACTTTAAAGGCTTGGTCTATGTACTGAGTACCATCTGTGTGGGCTGGATGACCTTGCATTTATATAAGGCTCAGCAGTTAGAACGTTACAGCAAAAACCATCCGCAGATACGTCCCTGGCAAATGTTTACAACTACCCTAAAAAATCCTAAAGCAGCATTGTTGGCCTCCGGGATTTTACCGATGGAAACCTGGCAAAGCCCGACCAACTTCGTTCTGGTTTTTGCTGCCTTTAGCTTGAGTACCGTTCCGGTCGGGATTTTCTGGATGGTCTTTGGTCAGGCCATATTGACCAGTCCATCTGAAAAAATAAAAGCCGGCCTCATTTATAAAGGCGCGGCTTTATTTGTCCTGCTTTGTCTGATCCCACTCCTGATCAGGCTATGGGATTAAACGCACAGGCTGTAAAAAATCTTAATCTAAACAGTTCTTAAGCTGTTTTACTTTTTTTGAGCTTTTGTTGAATAAAGCCAATCACACCTGGCAATACACTTAAAATAATGATGCCAAAAATCAGATAGGTAAAGTTGTCTTTGACGATCGGCATATTGCCAAACATATAGCCCAAAATGACAAATGAGCTAATCCAGGCGAATGCACCTACCACATTATAGGTCAGAAAATATTTGTAATTCATGCTGCCAGCACCGGCGACGAAGGGTGCGAAAGTACGGGCAAAAGGAACAAAACGCGCAAAAATAATGGTTTTACCACCATGTCTGGCAAAGAATTGCTGGGTCGCCAATAAGTGTTTTTTATTGATGAAGCGCGATTCGATCTCGAAAACCCGAGGACCAATATATTTACCAATATGATAATTCAGGGTGTCACCCAGAACTGCCGCAACAAACAAGAGTGGAATCAGCACCCATGGATCCATTGCACCAGTAGAGGCTGCCAGTGCACCTGCTGCAAATAGCAAGCTGTCGCCAGGCAGGAACGGCATGACCACCAGACCTGTTTCTACAAAGATAATCAGGAAAAGAATGGCATAAATCCAGATCCCGTAATTAGTGATAAATTCAAGCAAGTGATCATCAACATGCAAGATAAAATCAATCAGTTCCATGAGCCCAGTACAAGCAAAAGTGTGGTCAAATCCTAACAGCCCGGGGCATGAAAGTCAGTACCAGAAAGTAAAATAATTGAGGCTTCATCCATCTTCAATTAAGCAAAAATTTCTCTTACATATTATCTTCGGATTTTTATAAAAACAGGCTTAATTGGATTAAATCTTGAGCTTAAAAATATAAAAATGACAGACCAATCAAGGCATCCAAAGGGATGCTTTATTCTGCTAGAAATATAATGCAATCAACTAAATGCATACCTCATGCGAATTGTGTGCTTAATGCGCTGAAAAATGTTAGAATACGGCGCTTATCTTTCGTTTGCCTTTCATAGTTGTTCGTCATGACTACCAATACTCAAATTACTGAAGATCGTATCCTGATTCTGGATTTCGGTTCTCAATATAGTCAGCTCATCGCACGTCGTGTCCGTGAAGCTGGTGTATATTCTGAAATGTATGCCTATGATATGTCTGAAGAAGACATTCGTGCATTTAATCCAAACGGTATCATCTTGTCTGGTGGACCTGAGAGCGTTCACCTTGAGGGCAGCCCGCGTGCGCCGCAAGTGGTATTCGAGCTGGGTGTGCCGGTATTGGGTATTTGTTATGGCCTGCAAACCATGTGCGAACAGCTTGGCGGTAAAGTTGAGCCAGGTACTGTGCATGAGTTTGGCTATGCAGAAGTAGATATTGTTGTACGTGACAAGCTGATCGGTAATTTACAGGACCGTGAAAACCAGCTGCATGTCTGGATGAGTCATGGTGACAAGGTTGCCCGTATTCCAGAAGGCTTCCAGATCACTGCACAGACGCCAAGCTGTCCAATTGCGATGGTTTCTGACGAAACTCGCCGTTTCTATGGTATTCAGTTCCATCCTGAAGTGACACATACTTCTAAAGGTGCAGAATTACTGTCGAACTTCGTGCATCAAATTTGTGGCTGTCGCGGTCTGTGGACGCCAGAACACATTATTGATCTACGTGTAGAACAGCTTCGCCAACAGATTGGTGATGAAAAAGTATTACTAGGACTTTCTGGTGGTGTGGATTCATCTGTAGTGGCAGCGCTGTTGCATAAAGCGATCGGTGATCAGCTGACCTGTGTATTTGTAGACAACGGTTTGCTTCGTTTGAACGAAGGCGATCAAGTGATGCAAATGTTTGCTGATAACATGGGTATCCGCGTGATTCGTGCTGATGCTGAAGAGCGTTTCTTGACTGCGCTTGCAGGTGAAGTTGATCCTGAAGCAAAACGTAAAATTATTGGCCGTGAATTTATTGCTGTCTTCGCTGAAGAAGCACGTAAATTAGATGGCGTAAAATTCCTTGCACAAGGTACGATTTATCCAGACGTGATTGAATCTGCTGCAAGCAAGCAGGGTAAGGCGCATGTGATTAAATCACACCATAATGTGGGTGGTTTACCAGCAGATCTAGCGTTTGAACTGGTTGAACCATTACGTGACTTGTTTAAAGATGAAGTACGTAAATTGGGTACGACTTTAGGCTTGCCACACAGCATGATCTATCGTCATCCATTCCCAGGCCCAGGTCTAGGTGTGCGTATCTTGGGTGAAGTGAAAAAAGAATATGCAGACATTTTACGTCTTGCGGATGACATCTTCATGCAAGAACTGCGTGCCAGCGGCTGGTATGACAAGACTGCTCAAGCATTTGCAGTATTCCAGCCAGTAAAATCGGTGGGTGTAGTCGGTGATGGCCGTCGTTATGCATGGGTGATTGCACTGCGTGCGGTAGAAACCGTGGACTTTATGACGGCTCGTTTCGCGCATCTTCCTTATGATTTAGTCGATAAGATCTCGACCCGTATCATGAATGAAATTGCTGAAGTTTCTCGTGTTGTGTATGACGTATCGTCTAAACCACCAGCAACAATTGAATGGGAGTAATTTAGGGGTTTCGGACAGCACTGCTGTCCGCCTAAATTACGCCAAGCGCTATGCGCGTGGCAGTATCTGGTTTATCAGATATAACCTAATAAAAAAGAGCGCTTCGGCGCTCTTTTTTTGATTTATACTGAATAAAAATAAACCTTTAAAAGCTAAAAAATGCCTTTACCTACTTATGATCAATTAATGCTGCCTTTAATGAAATTATTATCAGAATTAAATGAGCCAATAAAAATTTCGGATGCTGCGAATATCCTAGCTGAACGTTCCAATTTACACGAAGAGGATTTAAATAAAATTCTTCCGAGCGGGAAAAATATATTTAAAGATAGAGTGGCATGGGCAAAGACCTACTTAGTTAAGGCGGGCTTAGTTCAACAACCGAAGAGAGCATATTGTGAGATTAGTAGCTTGGGTAGACAGGTTGATTTAAAAAGTTTAGATGCTATAACAAATGAATATTTAGCACAGTTCAACGGATTTTCAGATTTTAAATTAGGAAAGAAAAATAAAGATGAGTTTGGGATCGGGAATCTACAAGTTATTGAAAGCCTAAATAGTTACCAAGAAACTCAGACTCCAGAAGAAACAATCCAGAACACAACGGAATTATTAAAATCTGATTTGAAAAGTGATTTGCTTCAGATGGTAAAAGATAAATCTCCTTCATTTTTTGAAAGACTGGTTGTCGATCTTCTGGTGGCAATGGGCTACGGCGGTTCACATCAAGATGCAGCTCAAGCGATTGGTAAAACCAACGATGGTGGAATTGATGGTGTAATTAGTGAAGATCGATTAGGGCTAGATAAAATTTACATCCAAGCGAAACGTTGGAAAGATACTGTTGGTCGTCCCGACATTCAACAGTTTAAAGGTGCTTTGGCCGATCAAGTTGCTAAGAAGGGTGTATTCATTACTACGTCAAGTTTCAGTAAAGAGGCCATTGAGTCGGCAAGAAAATCCGGTATTGTTTTAATTGATGGCGATAAGCTGACGTCTTTAATGATTGAATTTGGTTTAGGTGTACAAATAGAACGTAGTTTTCATATCTATAAAATCGACCAAGATCGTTTTGATGAAGATAATTTTTAACGGGTAATTTAAGCCGGTTTAACCTGCCAGTTTTGCAGCTCCCCAGCTAAACTTTGCTCCAGATCTGGATCATAAGCTTCAACCCGATTCCTTCCATTGGCTTTAGCCTGATATAAGGCAATATCGGCCTGTTTAATCAGGGTCATTAAATCTGTTTCACAGCTTTCCAGAATGGCAGCACCAATCGAAATGCTAAAACTGAAACGATGCTGGCTGTCTAGATCGATCACAATATTTTCAATGTTATGCCTTAAACGCTCGGCAACTTTTAGCGCTTCATCCAGAGAGGTTTCGGGTAAAAATGCAATAAATTCTTCACCGCCATAGCGTGCCAAAATATCATGCTGTCGCATTTCACTGCGTGTGCTCAGGGCAATCGTCTGTAAGACCTGATCTCCGATATCATGACCATAACGATCATTAATCTGCTTAAAATGATCCACATCAAATACCAGTAAACTCATAGGTACCGGTTGATCAAAATTCTGTTGTACCAGTTGTTGCGCGAGATATTCAAAACAGCGACGGTTATTCAGGCCGGTGAGGGAATCGGTATGGGCCATATTTTCAAAGGCCTGCCGGTTATATTCATTCAGGGTATGCTGCAAGAATACCATGCGTGATTTTAAGGTTGAGCTCCAACTAATATAAAGACTGAAGGTCAATACCGGCAGATAAATCAGGGAAAATAAAAACATCTGGTACAGGTCAG
Organism: Acinetobacter sp. CIP 51.11; assembly: GCF_000369665.1. GTDB lineage: Bacteria > Pseudomonadota > Gammaproteobacteria > Pseudomonadales > Moraxellaceae > Acinetobacter > Acinetobacter lwoffii_S. The sequence continues at coordinate 48,724 of NZ_KB850128.1, read as the reverse complement.
ACCGAGTATTGAAATATACGCCGATGTAAATTATCAGGGTAATCAGACTCGAAGTAATCAAAGACGGCCAGAACCGGATCTGCACACATAAATTGGCCAACACAATAAAGACCAAGGAGGCATATTGATAAATGAGGGTATAAGCACTTTCGGACTGATTTAGATTAAAAAACCAGATGGCACTTGCGCCAATAATTGAGGTGGGTAAGAGTAAATCAAACACAGGTAAATTGCGGTAAGAGTGATACATCCAGATCGTGATCAGTACGATCAGGATGGTATAGCTGATTTTGGTCAAAATGAGTAACGTGAGAATATCATTCAGCACCAGAATATCAGCAAGGGTATAAGAGGCATATGCCAACTGTGCGAATAAATTAACCTGTAATAAGTATTTTAAAGTGAGTTTTTTCTGATGAGCATAGTAGGCTGGTTTTAAAGGCGCAGGAATACGAACCAGCGGATCTTGAAGAGACTCCTGAATCAGAGTGCGTGATTCTTTTTCATTATTATGCGGCATGCAGCCTTCCCAAATTAAAATATATAAAAATGAATAAGATGAAATTTATATATAGTTGTATAAAAAATATTCTATTCTTTTGTTTGATATTTTAAAAGTGGAAGAGTCAAATTTATTTTATAAAATGAAATCCCCGATTAATGCATTCTAAGGATCATCCTAGCTTAAGAACAGACTAATAATTCAGCTTTAATTCGCTGTTGACTGAGCTGGTTGAGTGCCTGGCTTAAATACATTCCAGGGATTTTCTGTTGCTGGCTTGGGCTTATTCAGCATATCCGGATGATAGACCTCAATCCTATTTCGGCCAGACTTCTTGGCTTGATATAAAGCGATATCGGCTTGTTTGATCAGATCTTCCAGAGTCTGGGTATGGGATTCCAGTTCTGCTACACCGATCGAAATGGTGAACCGGATGGCATGATTGGGTTCGACATAAATATACTGCTTTTGAATTGCGCAACGAATTCGTTCTGCAATCATCAGGCTGTCTTGCAGTTGAGTATCTTCCAGGAGGGCGATAAATTCCTCCCCGCCAAAACGTGCCAATACATCGCTATGCCGCATTTCTTTACGGGTCACTTCAGCAATCAGTTGTAGCACCCGATCACCAACATCATGCCCATAGCTATCATTAATATTTTTAAAATGATCGACATCAAACATCAACAGGCAGCTACTGGCATGTTTAGGCCATTGATGAATAGAGCGTTCAGCCATATCGACAAAATGGCGACGGTTGTAGAGCTGGGTCAAATCATCGGTATGCGCCAGATTCTTTAAGGTTTGATAGTTCCATTCATCGAGCAGGGAGCGCAGAAAAGAACGTCGCACATTTAGAATATTATTCCAGTTAATATAAATGCTAAAAAACCAGAGTGGACTAAAGACCACGCTAAAAATAAAGGCTTGAGAAGCACTCATGAATTGGGTCACCCCAAGCATGATAAATAGGGCAATCAAGATGGAGCAATAGACTGCGACTTTAAACTGGGTCTGTACACAGAGATTGGCGATGAGAATAAAGATCGCAGAGGCATAAATATAGGTGGCAACATGCGGACTGGTTGAAAGCGCGAGTAAGCCAATCCAGGCGGCTGCAGCCACCGTGGTGCCTATCGGCAAGATTCTGTCCAGAATCTGAATATTTTTATGTTTTTTAAATAGGTAATAACAGCAAAACATCGCGCCCAGAACCAGAACGACGCGCATCAGACCAGAAATAAAAAACATGTCTGGAATAATCAGGATATCGGCAAAGAAATACAGTAAAAAGGCTATTTGGGCCAGATAGTTAATTTGACGCAAGTTATGATGACTATGCGTATAGACATAATCATGAAAATATTGCTGAAAAGGGGCAGGAATACGCGCATGAGGATCTGTCAGCGCCTGTTCAATCAGCTGACGGTTCTGCAGATCACATTCAGATAATTTCAGTGATTTATCGGTCGTCGAATTTTGAAAAGATACATTCGCCGTTGAATATATATTCTCATTCTGAGCAGACATGTCCTGGTCCAGTATTATTTTTATAGGTGCCTATTATGCCGTGGTTGAGTAAAAAATAACCTCCCAAAAATTGGGTATCCGGGAAGTTTTTAATGCTAAAACGTAACAAAATTTGTGTTTTGTTAAATGGAAAGTGATTGAAATACATGAATAATCATCTTATTCATGGGGGCTTTGGATGTTGTTGATTCGTTTCACGTGAAACATAAATGACATTCCTGATCTTCAGTTTATTTAAACTCATAACGCCATGTACCTAAATCATGATTGACTTGCTAAAACTCAAGTTTGGGGCTTTGGATACAAATCTCATCAGCTTTTCAGGATTTAAATTGATGGAACTAATGAGGAGTTTTATACGTATCTAAATATTTCCAGGGATAGATTTTGCCCATAGACCCTGTACATTGTCCTGAACAGAGAGGCATCTTGAATCGGTCAAATGCATGTCTCAGCCACTCAAAAGTAGAATGAAAATGCCGAGGTAAGCTCAGCCATGTCGAATAATAGTGATATTGAACTGTCGAATTCCGATGATTGTGAAAAGTACGTGAATCAGTTTATTCAGGAGTTTCCTTTACGTCGCGCGGAAATCGGGCAGGGCACCGTGATTAAACGCGCCTTGCCGAGCCGGCATAAGCGCATGATTGGTGCCTGGTGTTTTCTGGATCATGCGGGTCCGGCCAGTTTCCCGCAAGGAGATGGTTTGGATATCGGCCCTCATCCACACATTGGTCTGCAGACCTTTACCTGGATGATCGAAGGCAGCATGATGCACAATGACAGTCTGGGAAATCAGCAATTGATTCGTCCCAAGCAGGTCAATCTGATGACCTCGGGTTATGGCATTTCACATACTGAAGTTTCTCCGGAAAGTGAGACCCATATGCATGCAGCACAGTTGTGGATTGCCTTGCCGGACGACAAGATCAATATGGCACCGGGTTTTGAACATTATCCTGAATTGCCGGTCGTCAATGAGCAAGGCATTGAATTTACCGTGCTGGTCGGAGAATATTTAAAAACGAGATCACCAGTTAAAGTGCATAGCGAACTGCTCGGAGTAGATCTGTATGCAGCTCAAAGTACCAGTGCGCGCTTGCCGCTGAATCCGAAATTTGAATATGGCTTTATGGTGCTTGAAGGGACGGCCAGCATTAATGGGCATGAACTGACTGAAGATAATATGCTGATCCTGGAGCCGGGGTTGCAGCAAGTCAATGCTGAAATTCATACCGGGAGCCGGGTGCTATTGATTGGTGGGGAACCATTTGAAAGCCCGATTTTACTGTGGTGGAATCTGGTTGGGCGTACGACAGAGGAACTTAAAATTGCGCGGGAACAATGGATTGAAGGTCATGAACGTTTTGGTTCCATTCCTGCCTATGATGGGCCACGTTTAGAAGCGCCTGCATTTCCAGACCAGATGCGTGCTTCCCGATAAATGCTAAAAATGATGGGAATATGGAGCGCTGTCTGAGTTGAACTCAAATAGTGAATCTACAACATAGGATACATATCATTACAGTCATCAAAAAATGAGCTAGAGTCTGCTGCTTTTTGCTATGCTCGAAAAGTAAGAACAATAAAATCATGAGTCTAATATGCGTGTTTTACATCATCTCGAACAATCACGATCATTTCGTATCCTGTGGGCTATGGAAGAATTAGGACTGGATTACGAGGTTAAATACTATAAACGTCAACCCAACCTTTCTGCGCCACCGGCCTTAAAACAGATCCATCCGTTGGGTAAGGCTCCGATTCTGGTCGATCAGTCGCAGGTACTGGCAGAATCTGCGGCGATCCTGGAATATTTGCAGGAAACTTATGATGAACAGCAGCAGTTTCGCCCAGAAGATATTGCCGACAAGGCCCAGTACCGTTACTGGATGCATTATGCGGAAGGCTCGTTGATGCCGCTGCTGGTAATGCAACTGGTGATGACCACTGTACCAAAACATACCCCGTTGCTGATTCGGCCGGTGGCCAAGAAAATCTGTGATGGAGTGAAAAAACAGTTTGTACAGAGCCGTTTAAAAGATCATATCCAGTTTCTGGAAAGCTATTTGAGCGAGCATGATTATTTTGCCGGGCATTTCAGTTTTGCCGATATTCAGATGAGTTTTCCTTTAGAAGCGATGCAGAGCCGGACGGGTCAAAGCTATCCAGCGATTCAAGCCTATCTGAAACGGGTCTCGCAACGTGCAGCCTATGCGCGTGCACTGTCCAAAGAAAAACAGATCAGCTCTTAAGTACTTAAAAGAAAAGGTGCCGATGGCACCTTTTTTGATGGGTATCTTACTCTGGAAAGCTGAGACGCTCTTTGGGGAAAATCACCTTAAAGGTAGAGCCTTGGTTTTCCTTAGACTCAATTTCCAGATGTGCCTGATGTTGCATCAGCACATGTTTGACAATTGCCAATCCCAAACCGGTACCGCCAGTACGGCGGCTGCGGTCTGAATCGATGCGGTAAAAACGCTCGGTCAGACGTGGCAGATGCTTGGGATCAATCCCGATACCGTTATCTTGCACCACAAAATAAGCCGATTCACCATCATCATGCCAGCCGATGGTGATGGTGCCGCCTTTAGGCGTGTACTTGATGGCATTGGTGATCAGGTTACTAAAGGCGCTAGCCAATTCCATATCTGAACCGATCAGATCGCAATGACTGTCAATGTCCAGATTCAGGGTATGACCATAATCAATATTATAGGCCTGGGCATCATCGAATAGCTGGTTCATCAGACTCGGCATTTCAATGATCTGGTTTTTGGCAATATTCTTATCATTTTCCAGACGTGACAGCAGCAGCAGGTCGTTGACCAGAGCATTCATGCGTCGGGTTTGCGACTGCATCTGATCAAAAGCGCGTTTCCAGCGTGGATTAATATCTTCCTGATCGGTAAAGGTTTCAATATAGCCACTGAGCACGGTCAAAGGAGTGCGCAGTTCATGTGAAATATTGTCGACAAAATCCTTTCGCATCTGTTCCAGATTATGCATCCTGGTCACATCATAAGCGACCAGTACCCGGCTTTCTCCACCAAAACGGGTCATTTTGACCTGCACATAATGGTCTTCGAACAGCGAAGAACGCATTTTCAGGCCGTCGGGAGATTCATCAATATGGTGATAGTATTCGATAAAGCTTGGTTGGCGTAGCAAGGTCAGGATATTACGGCGACGGTCGTCACTGGAGATTCCGAGCAGACGTTCGGCTGCCGGATTCCACCATTCAATCTGCTGGTTTTCATCAAGTAGTACCACAGCTTCTTGTAAGGCCACCAGTGAAGACTGTGCACGATCAATCAGTTCGACCATTTCCGCCTGAACAATCCGTTCCTGACGTTGGGCGCGGTAAACATTGAAAAGTAGCGCACCCCAAATCCCGCCAATATTTGGTGGAACATCATAAGGGCGATTGGAAATCCATTCATTGACCAGATATAAGGAACGCATTTGGGTCGCAAAGAACGCCACGAAAGCAATTACGATACAAACCCAGAAATACCCAATCCCAAAACCGATAAAGCTGGCGATAATCAGGAAAAAAGCCAGTAAGCGTAAATCCTGTTTGGCAAAATCCCATAAGCTACTGTAACGGATTCTTTTATGTTCGCGTGCCAGTTCGGGGACAGGGTAGGGTTCATACATAAAACAAGATTTACCTTAAAAGATATTAACCTAAAGCGACATCTGAACGGGTCGAAAAGCGATACCCCGTTCCGCGAACGGTTTGTACAAAACGGTCTACACCATAAGGTTCCAGCACTTTACGCAAACGGCGGATATGTACATCGATGGTCCGGTCTTCAATATAGACGTTACCGCCCCACACCTGATCCAGCAATTGCGCACGGGTATAGGCACGTTCCGGATGGGTCATGAAGAATGCCAGCAAACGATATTCAGTCGGCCCCATTTCCAGAATGTTGTTACCAAAATTCACCCGCTGGCTGACCGGATCCAGAATCAGGCCATTGGCATCAATGGTTTTTTCACCGCTCAGGGCATTGGCGCGGCGCAGTACCGCCTTAATTCGGGAGACCAGTTCCCGGGTCGAGAATGGCTTGGTCATGTAGTCATCGGCACCGGCATCCAGACCTTGTACCTTGTGGTCTTCTTCACCGCGCGCTGTCAGCATGATCACCGGAATTTCTGACAGGCTTTCATCACGTTTCAGACGACGACATAAGTCCACACCGCTCACACCACCCGGCATCATCCAGTCCAGCAAAATTAATGCCGGACGCTGGTCCACAATCATCTGATGCGCCTGCTTGGCATCTTCTGCCTGTAAGCACTGAAAACCGGCCATATCCAGAGAGGTATGGATCATTTCCCGAATCGGGAGCTCGTCATCGACGATTAATATGTAGTCATCTTTCACAACGCAATACCCTATTTCATGTAAACGGTGAACCGTTTTATATTTATGACAGGCTTATTACAAAGACTAATTATGACAGTATCATTGCAGAAAGGGAAAAACTGCTGATATTCGCAAAAATTTGTGACAAATATAGCGCAGAAACTTGTTAAAAAATCATAAATTAATTTTACTCATTTCCGTAGTATAGCATAAATCTGCAACTGACTGGTAAATGTAGGAAAGCCTATTAAGCACAGGATTTAACAGCTATTTTTTCTCGGAAAATGACTCGAGCAGCGCCAAAAAAACCACACTACAAGACGATAAAACTTCCTCAAGCGAATGCTTAAAACCACTCATCACCCAACGAATAGCAATTTGGGTGACATAGCCATTTAAACCGGTCGACACCAGTGAAATTTCCTGCTCACTACGATTTAACTGCGGCATCATCAACATGACGAAGGCGTGAATCATGCGGTCGAAACGTGACATGGTTTCATGAATAGTGGCCTGATTATGCAGTTCCTGTACCAGCATGGCATCAATATAAATGATCCGTGCCATGCGCGGATTGTCACGCAGGGTAGTGAGCAGCGCACTCAAACCGGCTTCGATCATTTTTTTCGGATCTGTCGAGGCCTGCATCATGGCCTGCATGACATTCTGTTGCAGTTCATCAATCAGTTTTAGGAAAATGGTCTGAAACAGATGTTCGCTTTTCTTGAAGGATTCATAAAAATAACGTTCAGTCAGTTTGGCTTCATTGCAGATATCTTTGACAGTAACTGAAAAAAAACCATAACTGCCATAGGCTTCAATTCCGGCTTCGATCAGTTTTTCACGACGTGCCTGCTGTCGTTCAGCCATCGACAGGCCTTTAAACTGACGCTCCTTGGTTTTGGAGGGTCGTGATTTTGCTGCTGAGTCGATCGAATCGGTCATAAGGCCTGTGTGCTCATCTGCATGAAGATTTTGAATATCTTAGCAATAAATCTCGCTTAGACCTATATAGAAATGCTCCCCTGAAATTTGGCCTCTAAGGACATGGGATAATTATTGACAATCTATATTGTCAAAACTATATTGAGGATCTGTGCTAGCTCCTGAAACAACAGAACAAGATCCTGCTGTCATGGAATGGCAGTTCTTTACATAAGGAAATTGAATGAAAAATTTTAAAAATAAAGTCGCTGCGATTACTGGTGCCGGTTCAGGGATTGGCCAGCAACTGGCGGTATTGCTGGCCCAGCAGGGTTGTCACTTGGCGCTGAGTGATATCAATGAACAGGGTCTGGCACAAACGCTTGAATTGCTCAAAGAGAGTGATGTTCGTGTGACTATCCAGAAAGTAAACGTAGCTGAATTGGAACAGGTGCGTAACTGGGCGGCACAGGTCGAACAGGATCATGGTAGTGTCAATATGATCTTTAACAACGCTGGCGTTGCACTAGGCTCAACCGTTGAAGGGGCGTCTTATGAAGAACTGGAATGGATTGTCGGAATCAATTTCTGGGGCGTGGTTTACGGAACCAAAGAATTCTTACCTTTGATCAAGAAAACTGGCGATGGTCATATCATCAATATTTCCAGCCTGTTTGGTTTAACGGCTCAGCCCACCCAGTCTGCTTATAATGCGACCAAGTTTGCAGTACGTGGTTTTACTGAATCCCTGCGTCAGGAACTGGACATGGAAAATTGCGGAGTTAGTGCGCTCTGTGTACATCCGGGCGGTATCCGTACCAATATTGCCAATGCGGCAAAAATGAATAACAGTCTGCTGACTTTAGGTATGAATCCGGAAAAATCAGCCCGTAATTTTAATAAATTATTGCGTTGTCCACCTGCAGAAGCCGCTCGTCAAATTCTGGAGGCGGTACAAAAAGACAAACGCCGTCTGCTGATTGGTAATGATGCCAAAGCAATTGACCTGATCCAGCGGATCTTGCCAACTGGTTATCAGCATGTCACTGCACTGGCGACCCAGTTTGGTAAAAAGAAGAAAAAGTCTGCTTAAAAAAATGCAAAACAGACCCGCGAAAGCGGGTTTTTTTATCGCTGTGATAGGGGCTAATTTTTTGCAAAGGAGAGTATTAACTACTGTAATGCTTTAGGCACGTAAAAAACCTGCATTTAAATCAACGCTTCAACCGTTTTTTTCTTCCAGACAAACTGATAATACAGTCCCTGCAAAATACACAGGCTGACAAAGGCCAACGCATAGGCATACCAGATACCTTCCAGACCCCACCATCGGCTAAACAGATAAGCGGCGGGAACTTCAATACAGAGAATGGCAAAAATGTTGATTAACATTGGCACGGTCACCGTACCACTCGAGCGCATGATTGAAGCAAAAATGGCACTGGCGCCAAAAAACAGTATTGACCACAGCACAATAAACAGCAGTTGTTGTCCTAGTACTACAACCTTAGGATCGGTAATAAATAGCGCCATCAGATATTTGGAGAACAGATAGGCCAGAATCACCAGACCGCCGGTAAACAGGATATTCATACTCAGCGCAGTCCGGGTAACTTTATTGAGCAGATCTGATTTACCTGCGCCAATCGCTTGAGCACCAAATACAGACGCGGCAATCGCAATCGACAAAGCGGGAAATTGAATATAATTTAAGACCTGATTGACTGCGCCATAAGCAGCTGTTGCTTCTGCACCATAGCGGTTGACCAGTCCGACAATTACCAGTCCGGCAACTGAAGTGGTGACCATTTGCACACCAGTAGGAACCCCCAGTTTCAAGATCATTCTGCTCAACTGTGGCTGATGACGAATATTTTTTAATAAAGCCCAGTCCAGTCTGAGAGGATGTTGCCTATAATTCAAATACAGGATTAAAAACAACAGGACCGCCAGATTCCCCAAAATAGTGGCAATCGCTGGCGAGATAATGCCCATTTTAGGAAAGCCAAAATAACCGGCAATCAGTACTGGTGTCACCACCAAACCCACCCCAATGGTAAGTGCGGAAGCGAACAGGGGCGTGGTACTGTCGCCAACGCCGCGCAAGATCGAGGTATAAATAATATATATAAAAATTAAGGGACTACCCGCTAGCATCCATTGCACATAGGGCAAGGATAAATGCATCACATCCGGATCTGTGCCGAGTGCCAAGAGAATATTCTCAGCAAAAATCACCCCAAAAAGTGCAATCAAACTGCCGCCAATCAAGGTCATGAATAAAGTTGAACCGACCACACAGCGGACTTTTTCTATATTTTTCCCGCCCCAGGCCTGGCCAATCAATACGGTAGAACCCGCGGACAAACCAATTACAAAGGCCATCAGACAAAACAGGATCGGGAAAAAAACCGCAACAGCAGCAATTGCATTCACTCCGAGCATTTGTCCCACAAAAACCGTATTGATCGTGCCGGAGAGACTTTGCAGGATATTGGTCGCAATTAATGGCAACAGAAAAACCAGAAAGGCTTTCCATAAATTCTGTTGATGAATCAGTGAGTGCTGTGCCATGCGACATCCTGTGATTGAATTATCATCTATTTATTGATGCAGCTATTATTCGGCAGAATATAAAAAAAAGCCTTAGCTTTTAAGTAACTAAGGCATTTATTTTATGAGATTTTTAGTTAAAAAATGAGTTAAACCTTTGAAAGAATTTGACCTGCCTGGATCAAGGTTTGTTCTTTTTTTGCAAAGCAAAACCTGAGCAGGCGTAAATCTGCAGGAGGATGCTGGTAGAACGCGGAGACTGGAATCGCAACAATCCCATGTTGTTCTGCCAGAAAATGACACATGGACAGATCATCGAGCTCAGGCCGAATCTCTGAATAATCTAAGTTTTGAAAATAAGTTCCTTGAGAGGGTGTCCACTTAAAGCGTGACGTTTTAATGGATGAGTTAAATAAATCCCGTTTGTTTTGATAGAAAGAGGACAGTTCGCGTATATGCTCAGGATGCAGTTGCATATATTCCGCCAAGGCGACCTGAACGGGTGTCACACCGCAGAAGCTGGCAAACTGATAAATCTGTCTGAACATTTTCATCAGTGCCGGTGCAGCAATACAAAATCCGGTTTTCCAGCCAGTGACATGGAAGGTTTTACCAAAAGAGCCAATCACGAAGCTACGCTCGCGAAGTTCTGGAAATGACCAGGCCGAATAGTGCTGAATGCCATCAAAAACCAGATGTTCATAGACTTCATCCGACAGCACCACAATATTGTGCTCGCGAATCAGCTCGATCAGTTGTTGCCAGTCTGCTTTGGACCAAACACTCCCACTCGGGTTATGCGGAGTATTCACGACAATCATGCGGGTACGGTCATTAATGGCATCTTTGACCTGATTCCAGTCCACAGAAAAATCAGGATGCTGCAAAGCAATATGCACTGGCTTTGCCCCGACCAGTTGTACCGCAGGTCCATAACTGTCGTAGCTGGGATCGAAAATAATGACTTCTTCCCCGGCACGTACCGTGGCTTGAATGGCACAAAAAATCGCAATTGTCGCCCCAGGGGTAATCGTGATTTCCTCGACAGGGTCAATAATCAGTTGATCACGTTGCTGATAGAGATCTGCCACCAGACTTCGCAAGACTGGCAGACCATCTCCTGGTGCGTACTGGTTAAATCCATTCTGGCTGGCCCGGTTTAAAGCTTCAATCAAGGCAGGAGGCGCTACAAAGTCCGGAAATCCTTGAGAAAGATTCAAGGCCCCGAGTTTTTGTGCCAAGGCCGACATGGTACTAAAAATGGTCACGCCCAAATCAGGTAATTTAGAAGGGAGTTCCAGCATGTCCTTGGCCTTGAAGAATGAGATATGAATGAGTGTAGCAGCAAGTTCCGTATAGGATAATCAGAAAAATAGGGAATATTGGGCAATATTTTTAATTAAGATGTACCACATGCAATTTAAGATTTTTAATTGAAGGGTCATAAATTAAAGGCCTAATTATGTGAAATGCATCGTGAACTGGACGAAATGGATAACTTTTCCTAAAATCTGCCGCACAATAATAAAGCTTAAAATTATAACTATAAAATGCCAAAACCTATCCATATGCTGGTGGAGCAGCTCGGGCTTAAGCGACAGCATCGTGCGCTACATTTACAGTTTTCACATCCTCCTTTAAATCATCAGGTTTTGATTCAGCGTATTGAGGGTCAGCATCAGATCAATCAAGGCCTGCAGGCTGAACTGATCTGTCTTTCCACTCATGCTCATATTGCCTTGAAACAGTTTATCGGCTGTCGGGTGGCCATTGATCAGGTCACAGACCGGGGTGAACTTTTCCGGACTACGGGCATTATTACTGCAGCCAGTCAAGGGCAGAATGATGGAGCTTTGACCCTGTATAAATTGACGCTAAATGATCCGACTGCACTCTGGCAGAAGCGCCGTAACAGTCGGGTTTTTATGAATAAGACGGTGCGCGAGATCAGTGAAATCCTGTTCAGTGAATGGCAAAACAGAAGTGTATTATTCGCGGCCAGTCTCAGCCTGGATTTGACAGGACTCAGCCGGGACTATGATGTCCGACCTTTTGTAATGCAGTCGAATGAATCGGATTATGATTTTCTGACCCGTTTATGGCGTAGCGAAGGAATTAACTGGCTGATTGATGAAAGGCAATTAACTGTGCCTGTATCAGCCAGCGAGATTCAAGATCAGCTTTTAAAACTGGTAGATCATTCCCAATATTTTTCAGCTTTAAAACGCCGCTCCATCCGGTTTCATCGCAGTCATGCCACCGAACAGCTCGACACGCTGAACAGTCTGATTGCGGTACGTCAGCTCAATCCGAATAGTACCCAGACCCAGCGTTGGCATGCCCAGCAACTTGCCCAGGATCAAAGCCAGCCTTTATTCAGTAATCATCAGCAAAGTGATATCCATGCAAATGCCACTCTTCAGCTTGAAGATGCGTGGAACATCAGTCCGGCTTGGACCGGCGACTTAAATCATGAGGATCAGGTGACAGCATCTGGTATAGCCCAACTGGATCGACTCAATCAGCAGCTCAGTGACTATCATGCTTTGCAGTCTAAATATTTTAAAGCCAGTAGCAGCGTACGAGATGCTCAGGTTGGATACTGGTTTGAACTGCAACAGCATCCTGAAATTGATCAGCATCCTGCCCATCAACGTGAATTTCTGATTTTAGCTAAGCGGTTTTATAACCAGAACAATTTACCCAAAGATATCTTATCTCAGCTGGACAGTTTGCTTGAGAAGAGCGGCTGGCAGATGATACAGGAGGAACGACAGGCCAATGAACTACAGATGGTGCGCCGTGAAATCCAGGTTGTTCCTGAGTACCACCCCTTCATTCATCGGCCTGCTGCATATCCGCAACGGGCTCGAGTGGTCGGACCTGAAGGTGAAACGATTCATGTCGATGCATGGGGGCGGGTGAAAGTTCGTTTTCTGTTTACCCGGAGTGAGGATCATCAGCATGATGGCGGCGCAGGTAGCAATGACAATGATAGCGATTCTGCTTGGGTGGATGTTTTGACCCCTTGGGCGGGTGAGGGTTATGGCATCAGGTTGCATCCGCGAATTGGCGAAATTGTAGTGATTGACTTCTTTGAAGGTGATATCGACCGGCCCTTTGTGGTGGGACGGATTCATGAAGCAGAACGGCATCCGACCATGTTTGATGCAAAAGGAGAACTTCCTGCGACCAAAAAACTCAGTGGCATCCGTTCTCAGGAGGTCGATGGGGATGGCTTTAACCAGTTGCGTTTCGATGATACCCCTGAACAGATTAGTGCGCAGCTGCAAAGTAGTCATGCAGCCAGTCAGCTCAATCTGGGAAATCTAAGCCATCCTAAAGAAAGTGAAAGCAGCGAAGGTCGAGGAGAAGGTTTTGAACTAAGGACAGACCAGTGGGGTGCCATACGTGCAGGGAAAGGCTTGCTGATTTCCACTTATGGGCAAGAGTCAGCCGCAGGCAATCACCTGGATGCTGACTCAGCCAAAGAACAGCTTGAATCGAATCTCAATCATAGTAAAGCCTTGAGTGATATTGCAGAAAAACAGCAGGCTGATCCATTGGAATTTTTTGATAGTTTAAAACAGTTTTTGAATCAGATTGAAGCTGAAGATCAAGCCAAGGCTGCCGCATTTAGACAGGCGGTGATGCTGTTAACCGCACCCCAATCGATTGCACTGAGCACAAAGGAAAATATCCATTTATCCGCTGATCAGCAAATCAATCAGAGTGCCGGGGACAATATTCATTTTTCCACACAGAAGTCTTTAGTTGCTCATGCACAGGACAAGATCAGTTTATTTGCTGCTCAAGAGGGTGCAAGTCTCTATGCCGCTAATGGCAAAATTGAGATACAAGCTCAAGATGATGCAATTGAAGCGATCGCCCATAAGGTAATCAAGCTTATTTCGACTGAAGACAAGATCGAAATCACCAGTCCGAAGGAGATTATACTGAACGCTGGAGGGTCTCAAATTAAGATCAATGGTAGTGGAGTAGTGGTCACGACTGGTGGGAAATTTGAGTGTAAGGCAGGGCAGCACAATTTTGTTAGTGGAGTAAAAGTTAAAACTGAAATACCCACTTTACCTATTGCTCAAGATATTAAAATTTTTACAAATAAATGGGATTTTTATGATCTGTTCTATGAGGCTAACTTTGCAGATGTTAAATATAAATTGATCAATAATAAAAACAATACCTACGTGTCTGGAACGCTGGATCAGCATGGTCGAACCCAACGTATGAATACTTACAATAATGAAGATTACGATATTCTGATTGGCACAGCTGATGAATGGACTGTTTCAATAGACGACAGTGGTGAAGATGGTGATTTTGAACATGAGTGTAATTGTGGATTAACTGACAATCATGAACATGATGAAGGGATATAAGTATGGATTGTTTAGCAAATATTAAATTTTTGGATGCCCTTGACCAACCCATTAATGATTTAGCTCATCAGCTATGGGCGGGCTCATTGCTAATATCTGATTATATTACTCTTCCTATTGGCGAATCTGTTTGGATTAAGCGTCCAATAGGTACAATCATTGATGTAAAAATTAAAAGTTTTACATCTGGTGAATATGAACCCAAAGTAAAAATACAACTTATTGGAGAAAAGACAACTTTTATTATACGTAGTCCTAAAGTGTTGCTTAAAGGGATGAGTTTGTCAGCTAAAGATATGGCGACAGGTAAATATATAAGGTCTACGTATATCGTTGCTGAAGGTGATTATTTATCTCGAATAGCAGAGGATAATCAGACAACCGTGGCTGAACTGATACATCTTAATAATTTAAAAAGCGATATAGATATACATCCACAGCAAATTCTCAAACTTCCAGTTAAGAAAGCAGAATCCTCAACAATTGCATCGAATGGAAAATCACAAGTAACAGAATCTAGCCAGCAAGAGAAAATAAATATTATTGTTGTTCAACAAAAAGATACTTTACCTTTGATTGCAAAATTAACAGGTAATTCTATAGATGAAATCAAGAAGTTAAATGGTTTAGCTAGTGACAAGCTCATTCAGAATCAAAAATTAAAAGTTTATGCTCGTAAAGCAGCATTTACTATTGCGAAAACGAAAAATGATGATAAAAAGCCTTCTACTTCACTAATAGTAAAACAGGATGCATCTAAGAATAAAGAAAATGCACCAACAACGAAGGTAGAATCTTCTGTTCCTACTCGCTCTAAAGTTTCACAAAGAAATGAAAAATCAATAGCAAAGTTGCATCCCCAAGTCCGAGATAAAATTAGAAAATTCATTAATGATGTATATACTAAACACCAAGTACAGCTTGTAATTGTTCAGGATTATCGTACATATGCACAGCAAGATGCTTTATATGCAAAAGGGAGAACAGCCTCTGGCAGTGTGGTAACGAATGCAAGAGGAGGGCAAAGCAATCATAATTTTGCCCTAGCAGTTGATGTGTTTCCTTTGTGGGAGGACGGTAAATTGCATATGGATGTAAAATCAGACCAGAAAAATATCAAGATCCTTAAAAAGATTGCTCCTATTGGAAAGGGGATTGGATTGGAATGGGGTGGAGATTGGAAATCAATTATCGATAATCCCCATTTTCAGCTTAAAACTGGGAAAACAATGGCTCAGCTTAGAGAATTAACTGAGAGTGCGGGTGGTGACCCTCTAAAGGTAAAATATGATATTCAATAAATTTTATATAATCCTCTTAATATTTTTAACTGCTTGCAATAGCTCAGCGAATCAGAGCATTAGGAAAAATATTGAAGAAAAAGTATTTGAACTAGATCTCACGAATGAAGGAATAAGCGCAGAAGGTGGTGGAATTGAATTGTATAAAGATAGAAATTTTTGCTCACTTCTACTCAATATTTATGGGGAAAATGGTCAAGAAAAATATAACTTTAAGTTTAAAAAAAATAATTTAATAGAAACATCTTACTTGAAATATAGATATAAAAATGGATTGTTGGTTACTGATGATGAGTTAAAAGATCTCATTGCAGATGATAGTACTAATTCCGATAATGATATAGAGTTAGTTAGCAATAAATCATTTATTGGAAGTACAAATAAAAATATTGCTAAAAAATTTGATATGTATAAGAAAAGAATACCAAAATCAGTTTTAACGAAGAACTGTAATTAATCTGAATCACAGATAAAAATTTGGCTTACTTAAAAGATAGCTGAAAACAATTTAACTAAAACTAATAAATAAAAGGCTTTAAAAAAATCTAAAGCCTTTTATTTTTAATTTAAATTGAATATTAAAAGTTACCCTTCCAAAACCTCTTCCAGCAGCTCCTCACTCGGTGCAAAGTAATATGCGCCATCCAGCGGAGTTACGAAGTGCAGCAGGTGGTCATGAATTCCATCACCAGAGGTACCGAACATACGTTCTAACATAGCATCAATAATTTTCAGGTCTTTGGTGTAGGCAATAAAGAATAGACCCTGGTCACCACGTCCGTCACCATAAGGCAGAGAATGACGCAGAATTTCCATTTCTTCGCCTTCTTCACCTTCAACTACAGTACGTGCTACGTGCGCATTTTCAGGTTTGACCTCATCATCCAATTCAATAGATTCAAGCTTGGTACGGCCCATAACCTGTTCCTGAGTATCGACTTTTAGCTTTTTCCATTTTTCCAGGTTATGCGCGTAACGCTGGGCAAAAATAAATGAACTGTCTTGGAAAACACCTGAATCTTCACCTAATAACGCGACTTCTGCACGATCATCCGGGAATTGTGGATTTTCAGTACCATCGATGAAGCCGGTAATATCACGACCATCAAAGTAGCGGAAGCAAACTCGCTCATCCAGCACCTGAACCTGGTCCTGAATTCCTTCAAAAAAAGCTTGACTGAGCGCAAAGCAGATATCAGCACGGGCACTGGCAATATGAATCAGTACATCTGCTGGAACAACCGGCATATCAAACGAACCATGAATGGGTTCAAGCTGTTTAAAGCCTGCAGGAGCTTGATCATAAAGTTTTGTCCACAGTTCAGGACCAAAAGCTACGCCTGTTTTAATTTGTGCTTGAGGGTGTTGCGTGATCAGCCGATCACGAGAAGTAAACAAATGTTCGAGTTGTTCTTTTAATTTTTCAATACTCAAATCTTTAAGACGTAACACAATAAAGCGAGCATGATCTGAAGGAAGTGGCAAGATTACCGATTGGGCTGTCATTCATGGCTCCTATAAGGATAGATCCTGTTTTTAATGTGCATATTGTGCCTGAAGCCAGACAGAGTGAATAGTCTGATACTTTATATTTAAGCAGGTTTTTAGCCTGATTTTATTAGAAAATTCATATAATATTGGGTGGGTTTTTCTGAGTGAAATGTTCATGTCCTATCAAATGTGGTTTGCCTATATGTTGGCCTGCTGGGTGATTAGTGTCTCTCCGGGTGCTGGTGCAATTGCATCGATGTCGAGCGGATTGAATTATGGTTTTCGGCATGGTTACTGGAATGCGCTGGGTCTGCAACTGGCTTTACTGGTACAGATTGCAGTGGTTGCAGCAGGCGTGGGAGTTTTGTTTGCGACAACCCCATGGGCATTTTTAGTGGTGAAATGGTTTGGTGTTGGCTACCTGTTATATTTGGCAGTTTTGCAATGGAAAGCACCTGCACAGAACATCGAAATTAAACATGAATTGACGCGAAAATCGAGAGGAAAACTGGTACTGCATGGTTTCTTGGTTAATATCACTAATCCTAAAGCCATCGTATTTTTACTGGCCGTCTTGCCGCAATTTCTGGATTTGTCCAAACCACAATGGATTCAGTATTTGATTATGGCTGCAACAATGGTGACGATTGATCTGATTGTGATGGCGGGTTATACCGGATTGGCTGCTAAAGTTTTAAGGCTACTAAAATCACCGAAACAACAAAAAGTCATGAACCGGACTTTTGCCGGTTTATTTGCAGGTGCTGCATTTTTATTGAGTTTGGTGCATCAATAACGAGTGTTTGCTCTCTCCTTAAAGGAGAGAGGCTGAATAGATCATTAGAAAATCATCATGATTTAACAGAAAGATTAATTCAGCTTTTTAAACTTCTGCACACAGAAGATCAGTGCAAATAGCACCGCCATGGTCAGGACAATGGTTAAACCTGTCGAAGTATTGAGACCTGCACTCGACCATAGGCCCACGGTCACCCCAATTTGCGCAATCACGAATGCCCAGATCACCATTTGTTTTGGTGAATGTGCAAGGAGTCGTGCAGTCAGAGCAGGGATCACCAGTAATGCCCCCATGAGTAATGAACCCACTGCTTTCAGGGCAAGCACGGTAAACAATGCCAATAACAACATAAAGATCAGGCGTTGCCATTTGGCATTTACACCTTCACTGACCGCCATGTCCGGATCAATCGCGATTTGAATCTGCGCTTGCCAGCTCTTATAGAGGACGGCTAAGGCCAGAATAATCACGATAGCAAAGGTGGGTAAGTCCGTCCAAGAAATCGTCAGTAGATCACCAAATAGATAGCTGAGAAGTTCCGGTCTTAAACTCGGTAAATGCTGAATGAACAATAGACCTGAGCAAAGCAGTGTTGCTGAACACAGCGCCAGCAAGGCATCATTGGGCAGGCGCGGATCATGCAGCACCCACAAAATCCCTACCAATAATAAGGCAATAAAAGTGACTCCCATCCAGAGAGGTACACTTAAAGCTCCAGCAATGGCAACACCGAGTAAAGTACCGTGTGCCATGGTGTCGGCAAAGAATGACATACGCCGCCAGAGCATGAGACAGCCCAGCGGTGCAGTCAGAAATACCAATAGCGTTCCCATGATCCATGCAGGTAAAAGGAGTTGTAACCAATCCATCATGGTTTAAGCTTCCGGCTCGGGGTGAATATGAGGACGCGAATCATGCTGACAGGGTGTGGCAGAATCGCCATGTGCGCAATGATCATGATGATGCTGATAGAATACCCGGTTAGTACCAAAAATCGCCTGATATTCGGGATGTTGCTGCACGCTTTCCGGCAGCCCACTACAGCAGATATGCTTGTTCAAGCAGACCACACGAGTCGTACCTTGCATCACCCATTGCAGGTCATGTGAAACCATCAGTACGGCACACCCATATTTTTCCGGTAAGTTACGCACATATTCATACAGTTCAGCTTCGGACTGGATGTCTAGACCCTGCATCGGTTCGTCGAGAACTAAAATGTCCGGCTGGCGTAATAAGGCGCGGGCCAGTAGCACCCGCTGACGTTCACCGCCAGACAACTGCTGAACTTTAGAATCTTGCAGTTTACTAATACCAGTATCCCGGATAATTTCAGTTTTAATCTGGGACGGGCATTTTTCTAGTGCCAATAAATCTTTCACTCGTAGCGGCAAGCTATATGATGGATTAAATTTCTGTGGCACATAAGAGAATTTGAGTTTGCGCGCAGTTTTGATCTCACCCGATTGTGGTTTTAGTATGCCCAGCATGACTTTAATTAAGGTCGATTTACCAGCACCATTGGGACCAATCAGTGTGACAATTTCTTTCTCTTGTAATGAGAAATCAATGGCTTTTAGGATATCGCGCTCATCGATTTTGACCCAGATCTTGGAGAGCTGAATCAGGGGCGAGGCACTTAAGCTTTGTTGCGGCACTGCTGACAAATTCCTGAAATTTCGATAATGCTGTGATGTGCCGTGAAGTCGTCAGAGCTGGCCAGTGCATCGAGTTGATCGAGCAGGCCCTGAGCCGACGCTTCTTTGACGGCTTTACATTCGGTACAGATTAAAAAAGCGGCCTGATGCCCTTCACGTGGATGGCAACAGGGAATATAGGCATTGATCGAAGTCAGGCGATGAATCAGCCCTTTGCTTAATAAAAAATCCAGAGTGCGATACACCGTTGGTGGTGCTGCAGGACGATCGCTGGCATTTTTCATTTGTGCTAGCAGATCATAGGCGCCCATCGGGCCATGCGCATTCAGAATGAGTTCCAGCACTTCTTTACGTAAAGGTGTAAGGCGTGCGCCGCTTGCTGCACAAAGACTTTCCGCTTCAGCAAGACGTTGTGCGACATTGGGATGGTCGTGCACGCCGTGCAATGCGTTGTGGTGTTCGTGCGAACAGGAACCCATAGTTTACCTCAAGTGCGAAACTGAAAATTAATAGATTTCAAATCTTAACATGAAGCGTTCTGAGTTTCGATTGGGCATAGGTATTTTTGTATTTTTGTTATATTATAACACTTCCTGATTTTATCGTTTTTAAGTGATTTCTACTCATGTTCCGTCTCCTTGCAATCAGTCTGCTGGCATTGTTCAGTACACTCAGTTGGTCACAAAGTCTGGTGGTGTCTACGCAGCCGATCTATCTGATTGCCAAGAAAATTACCCAAGGTGTGGAACAGCCGACTTTATTGCTGGCCAACCAAAGTGGACATGATGTGAGTCTGACTCCGGCGCATCGAAAAACTATTCAGAATGCAGGTCTGGTGATCTGGCTGGGTCAGGCGCATGAAGCACCCTTGGCCAAAGTGCTGAATGAAAGTAATAAAGGCATTGCACTGTTAGACTCGGGGATATTGACCACCTTGCCGATGCGTAATCCGCGTGGCGAGGCCTTAAAAAATACGGTAGACACGCATGTCTGGCTCGATCCGAATAATGCAGTGCGGATTGGTTTCTTTATTGCGGCGCTACGTTCGCAGCAATTGCCGGAGCATCGTGAACGCTACTGGAAAAATGCCCGTGACTTTGCACAAAACATGTTTGCTACGGCTCAGCGTTATAGTTCAAGTAACAAAGCCAAACCTTATTGGTCTTATCACGATGCCTACCAGTATCTTGAGCGCCCACTCAATTTAAAATTCATGGGGGCATTGACCGATGATCCACATGTTTCACCAACCGTGGCGCAAATCAAGTTTTTACAGGATCATCGTCCACAGCGCAAAATGTGTCTGCTGGCCGAAGGTCATGCCAGTGAGAACCAGTACCGCAAACTCAATCCGGTACTGTTCCAGCATGTCGATGAAAGCATGAGCGGGGCAGGGGACTTTGTGCAGGCTTGGCAGCAATTGGCCGCCGAAACCCAGAAATGTGTACTAAATGCACGCTAATGATTTAAAAAATAGACAGATTTTGATTAGTTTAACAGCAGTGACCCGATTTAAAAAAACACGACTAAGGTCGGGAAAAGATTGCATGTTCAGGGGTGTAACTCTATAATGCCTGCGATTAAAAATAATCACCTGTTAAACTTGTCAAGCATGATTGCTGTGAGTGAATAAATAATGAGCCGAACTAGTCGCTTGATTGACCGACGATTAGCGAAAGCTTTGGTCCTCCTGCAAGCCTGTATGATCCCTGTTTCAGCCTTGATCGGCTGGGTCGTGAAAGACTCAACCGCAGCCTTGAGTGCAGCATTAGGTGCACTGGTATGTTGGCTCGCGACTTGTTATTTTTCGTGGCAATCGTTTCGAGCAGCAGGAGCCCGCGCGTCTAAACAAGTTCTTTCGAACATGTATAAAGGCTTGATGGGAAAGTTTGCCATTGTGATTGTTGGTTTCATTTTAATTTTAAGCAATGTTAAACCGTTGTCAGCGGTGGCGTTGTTTTGTGGTTTTATACTTGTTCAAGCCATGTCGTGGGTCGCTCCGTTTTGGGCGTCACGTCTACAAAAATGAGTATAAGCACAACAAGAAATTGAAAAGTTTTTCAGGAGCAGGCGAGATATCAAGCAGCACGCGATATTCGTTTGTTCTATTAGTTTTTTGACATTGACCAGGTGTGATTTATGGCTGCTGAAGAACATGCCCTTACTTCGACCGAGTATATCAAGCATCACTTGACCAACATGACCTATGGCAAAATGCCGGACGGTACGTGGAAATTGGCCGAGAGCGGTGCTGAAGCTCAACAGATGGGGTTCACTGCTATTCACTTGGATTCAATGGGTTGGTCTATCGGACTGGGTCTGATTTTCTGTTTGTTGTTCTGGTTGGTTGCGAAAGCGGCTAATGCTGGTGTTCCTACCAAGTTCCAGTCTGCAATTGAAATGATTATCGAGTTTGTAGATTCAAGTGTACGTGATACCTTCCACGGGAAGTCTCGATTAATTGCACCCTTAGCATTAACCATTTTCGTGTGGATTTTCCTCATGAACTTGATGGATTTGATCCCTGTTGACTTTATTCCTTATGTAGCTCAACACGCGATTGCTTCTATGCTGGGTGTAGACCCTCATCAGGTTTACTTTAAAATTGTTCCGACTACAGATCCAAACATTACCCTCGGTATGTCTATTTCTGTATTCTTCTTAATTATTTTCTATAGTATTCGTGAGAAAGGTGTTGGCGGCTTCGTTGGTGAGTTAGCACTGAACCCATTTAACCCAAGTAATCCAGTTGCTAAAGTGCTTTTAATTCCATTCAACTTATTGTTGGAATTGACTACTTTCTTGGCGCGACCAGTTTCATTGGCTCTACGACTGTTCGGTAACATGTATGCGGGTGAGTTAATCTTCATTCTTATCGCGTTATTACCGTTCTGGATCCAGTGGGCGTTGTCTGTGCCTTGGGCGATTTTCCACATTTTGATTATTACGCTACAAGCATTCATTTTCATGATGTTGACTATCGTGTACATGAGTATGGCAAGCGAAAAGCATTAATGGTATTGCCTAACTGTCAACGGATGGTTGGGCACACAATTTTTTAACTTAATTTGGTATAAAACCTAACCTCTGAGGAATTATCATGGAACTCACTTTAGGTCTAGTTGCAATTGCATCTGCTATCTTGATCGCTTTCGGTGCTTTAGGTACTGCGATTGGTTTTGGTCTTCTAGGCGGCCGTTTCCTTGAAGCTGTAGCTCGTCAACCAGAATTGGCTCCACAACTTCAAACTCGTATGTTCTTAATCGCGGGTCTTCTTGATGCTGTGCCTATGATCGGTGTTGGTATTGGCTTGTTCTTCATCTTCGCTAATCCATTTGTAGGTTAATCAGCTTAATTCCGAAATTCACTATTTGAGGAATTTGCAATGAATATCAACCTCACATTGTTTGGCCAAGCGATTGCGTTTGCGATTTTTGTCGCATTCTGCATGAAGTTTGTATGGCCACCACTAATCAATGCGATTAGTGAACGTCAGCGTAAAATCGCTGATGGCTTAAATGCTGCTGAAAAAGCGAAGGCTGACCTTGCAGATGCGCAAGCACAAGTGAAAGCTGAGTTAGACGCGGCAAAAGCACAAGCGGCTCAATTGATCGAACAAGCGAACCGTCGTGGTGCACAATTGATCGAAGAAGCGCGTACCCAAGCTGCGGCTGAAGGTGAGCGTATTCGTCAACAGGCTAAAGAAGCTGTTGATACTGAAATCAATGCTGCTCGCGAAGAATTGCGTCAACAAGTGGCTGCTCTTGCAGTAACTGGTGCTGAGAAAATTCTTAGCCAGCAAGTTGATGCAGAAGCTCACAATGCCATGCTGACTCAGCTGGCTGCTAAACTTTAAGAGAGGCGGATTATGGCTGAACTCTTGACGTTGGCACGCCCATACGCTAAAGCAGCATTTGCTTACGCTTCTGAGCAAAGTGCAACTGACTCTTGGTCAACAGCACTTGAATTGCTCAGTGCTGCGGTGCAAGACGAAGCATTTTCAGCTTATCTAAATCGCCCTGAGCTTACACCTGCTGAGCAGGTGGCTCTTTTTGCGAAAGTTTTAGGTGAAGACCAAACTGCAGCAGTGTCTAACTTCCTGACATTGCTTGCAGAGAATAACCGTTTGGTTCTTCTTCCTGAGATTGCAGCAGAATATGAGCAGCTTAAATCACAGAATAACAATACTGTGGATGTTGTGATTGAATCAGCATTCCCATTGACTTCTGTACAGGAACAACTTCTTACTCACGCATTAGAGAAAAAATTCGAAGCGGCGGTAAATGTTTCTGTAGAAGTTAACCCAGCGCTGATTGCTGGTGTAGTTATTCGTGCAGGCGACCAAGTGATAGATGATTCTGCGCTTAACAAGCTTGAAAAAATGCGTACTCGTCTTCTTGCTTAATTGCATTTAGAAGACTGAACTTTAAAAAGATTGAGGTATAGCGCAATGCAACAACTGAATCCATCCGAGATCAGTGCGCTCATTAAACAGCGTATCGGCGATCTGGACACCAGCGCAACCGCTAAGAACGAAGGAACCATTGTTATGGTTTCCGACGGTATTGTGCGTATTCACGGCTTAGCTGACGCTATGTACGGTGAAATGATCGAATTCGACGGCGGCCTTTACGGTATGGCACTGAACCTAGAACAGGATTCAGTGGGCGTCGTTGTTTTAGGTAACTACTTAAGCCTTCAAGAAGGTCAAAAAGCGCGTTGCACAGGTCGTGTATTAGAAGTTCCGGTTGGTCCAGAACTTTTAGGCCGTGTAGTAGATGCTTTGGGTAACCCGATTGATGGTAAAGGCCCTATTGATGCAAAATTAACTGATGCTGTTGAAAAAGTAGCACCAGGCGTAATTTGGCGTCAATCAGTGGATCAACCTGTACAAACTGGTTATAAATCAGTAGATACAATGATCCCTGTAGGCCGTGGTCAACGTGAGTTGATCATTGGTGACCGTCAAACTGGTAAAACAGCAATGGCGATCGACGCGATCATCGCTCAGAAAAACTCTGGCATTAAATGTGTATATGTAGCAATCGGTCAAAAACAATCGACTATCGCTAACGTGGTACGCAAGCTAGAAGAAACTGGCGCTATGGCGTATACAACTGTTGTAGCAGCAGCTGCAGCTGATCCAGCAGCAATGCTGTATCTAGCTCCGTATTCTGGCTGTACAATGGGCGAATACTTCCGTGACCGCGGTGAAGATGCGTTAATCATTTATGATGACTTGTCTAAGCAAGCTGTTGCTTACCGTCAAATTTCATTGCTTTTACGCCGTCCACCAGGTCGTGAAGCGTATCCAGGTGACGTGTTCTATCTACACTCGCGTCTACTTGAACGTGCTTCTCGTGTATCTGCTGACTACGTTGAGAAATTCACTAACGGTGAAGTTAAAGGCCAAACTGGTTCATTAACTGCATTGCCGATTATTGAAACTCAAGCGGGTGACGTATCTGCATTCGTACCAACCAACGTAATTTCGATTACTGATGGTCAGATCTTCCTTGAAACATCATTATTCAACGCAGGTATTCGTCCTGCTGTGAACGCGGGTATCTCTGTATCTCGTGTTGGTGGTTCAGCGCAAACTAAGATCATCAAGAAATTGTCTGGTGGTATCCGTACTGCTTTGGCGCAATACCGTGAATTGGCAGCATTTGCTCAGTTCGCTTCTGATCTTGACGAAGCAACTCGTAAGCAACTTGAACATGGTCAACGTGTAACTGAGTTAATGAAGCAAAAACAATATGCTCCATACTCAATTGCTGACCAAGCTGTTTCAATTTATGCATCTAACGAAGGCTACATGGCTGACGTAGACGTTAAGAAAATCGTAGACTTTGATGCTGCGTTAATTTCTTACTTCCGTTCAGAGCATGCTGCGTTAATGCAACAAATCGATGCCTCTGGTGATTACAACAAAGACATCGAAGCTGCAATCAAAGCAGGTATTGAAAGCTTTAAAGCGACTCAAACTTACTAATTTCAACCTCTGTTGAATTTAGTGTCGGTTTGGTTCACGGAATCAACCTTCGGAAGCTCGCAAGGGCTTTCGAATACTAGGTTAAGCGTATGGCAAATTTAAAAGAAATTCGCGCCAAAGTAGCTAGTATCAAGAGCACGCAGAAGATTACTCGAGCGATGCAAATGGTAGCAGCTTCTAAGATGCGTCGTGCGCAAGAGCGCATGGCTCAAGGCCGTCCGTATGCCGAAAATATGCACCGTGTAATTGCTCATTTGGTCCAAGCGAATCCTGAATACAAACACCGTTATATGGTTGAACGCCCGGTTAAGCGCGTTGGCTATATCATTGTGTCTTCAGATCGTGGCCTTGCTGGTGGTTTGAACATTAACCTGTTCAAGAAAGTGGTTAAACACGTTCAACAGCAACAAGAGCAGTCAATTGAAGTTCAATTTGCTTTAATTGGTCAAAAAGCGGTTTCGTTTTTTAAAAACTACGGCGGTAAAGTGCTTGGTGCGACGACGCAAGTCGGCGATGCCCCAAGTCTTGAGCAGTTATCTGGTTCTGTACAGGTGATGTTGGACGCTTATGATAAAGGCGAGTTAGATCGTATTTATCTAGTGTCAAACGGCTTTGTCAATGCCATGACTCAAAATCAAAAAATCGAACAACTTGTTCCTTTGGCTGCTGCTGAAGAAGACAAGAATCTGAACCGTCAATACGGTTGGGATTACATCTACGAGCCTGAAGCTGAAGAGCTTTTAAATGGCTTGTTGGTTCGCTATATCGAGTCTGTGGTGTATCAAGGTGTGATTGAAAACATCGCATGTGAGCAGTCTGCACGTATGGTCGCTATGAAAGCAGCGACAGACAACGCAGGCGAGATCATTAAGAGCCTGCAACTTATTTATAACAAGCTGCGTCAAGCCGCGATTACTCAGGAAATTTCTGAGATCGTTGGTGGTGCCGCTGCCGTTTAACATTATTTTGAATTGAGGAGACAGCAATGAATAGCGGTCGTATCATTCAGATCATCGGCGCGGTTATCGACGTCGAGTTTGAACGCAACAGCGTTCCTAAGATCTATGACGCTCTCCAAGTAGATGGTACTGAAACTACTTTAGAAGTTCAGCAACAGCTTGGTGATGGCGTAGTTCGTACTATTGCAATGGGTTCTACTGAAGGCCTTAAGCGTGGTTTGAACGTAACTAACACTAACGCGCCGATTTCTGTACCAGTAGGTACAGCGACTCTAGGCCGTATCATGGACGTTCTTGGTCGCCCGATCGACGAAGCTGGTCCTGTTGCGACTGAAGCGCGTTTACCAATTCACCGTCAAGCGCCTTCTTATGCAGAACAAGCGGCTTCTACTGACCTTTTAGAAACTGGTATTAAAGTCATCGACTTACTTTGCCCGTTCGCGAAAGGTGGTAAAGTTGGTCTGTTCGGTGGTGCCGGTGTTGGTAAAACTGTAAACATGATGGAGTTGATCAACAACATCGCGAAAGCTCACTCAGGTTTATCTGTGTTTGCTGGTGTTGGTGAGCGTACTCGTGAAGGTAACGACTTCTATCACGAAATGAAAGATTCTAACGTTCTAGACAAAGTAGCAATGGTCTACGGTCAGATGAACGAGCCACCAGGTAACCGTTTACGCGTAGCGTTGACTGGTCTTACTATGGCTGAATATTTCCGTGACGAGAAAGACGAAAACGGTAAAGGCCGTGACGTACTATTGTTCGTAGATAACATCTATCGTTATACACTAGCGGGTACTGAAGTATCAGCACTTCTAGGTCGTATGCCATCTGCAGTAGGTTACCAGCCTACACTTGCAGAAGAGATGGGTGTTCTTCAAGAACGTATTACATCGACTAAGTCTGGTTCTATTACGTCAATCCAAGCGGTATACGTACCTGCCGATGACTTAACAGATCCATCGCCTGCTACAACGTTTGCTCACTTAGACGCAACTGTTGTATTGAGCCGTGACATCGCGTCGAGTGGTATTTACCCAGCGATCGATCCACTAGACTCAACTTCACGCCAGTTAGATCCGTTAGTTGTTGGTCAAGAGCATTATGAAATTGCACGTTCTGTACAGAACGTATTGCAACGTTATAAAGAGCTTAAAGACATCATCGCGATTCTTGGTATGGACGAGCTTGCTGAAGAAGATAAACTGGTTGTTTACCGTGCGCGTAAAATCCAGCGTTTCTTCTCTCAACCGTTCCACGTAGCTGAAGTATTTACTGGTGCTCCTGGTAAATTAGTATCTCTTAAAGAAACGATTCGTGGCTTTAAAGGTCTTCTAGCTGGTGAATACGATCACATCCCAGAACAAGCGTTCTACATGGTTGGTGGTATTGACGAAGTTATTGCTAAAGCCGAGAAACTTTAATTAGCTACTCTAATTTAGGAGATTCTCATGGCGACTATGCAATGTGATGTTGTAAGTGTTCAGGAGTCTTTGTACTCAGGCACTATAACTATGCTAATTGCAAAAGGTGCTGGCGGTGAGTTGGGTATTATGCCTGGCCATGCTCCGTTGGTAACTTTGCTCCAACCTGGCGCGATCCGCGTTATTTTGGAAAACGGTACAGAAGAGTTGATCTATGTATCTGGTGGTGTTCTAGAAGTTCAACCGCATGTTGTTACGGTTCTTGCAGATACTGCAGTCCGTGCAGAAAACTTAGATGAAGCAGCTATTGTTGAAGCGCGTAAACACGCTGAAGCATTGCTTGCGAATCAAAAGAGCGATTTGGACTCTGCTGCTGCTTTGGCTGCTCTTGCAGAAACTGCTGCTCAGCTGGAAACGATCCGCAAAATCAAAAACCGCGCTCAATAAGAGACGGTTTGAGATTGAAAAAGCCACCCGAAAGGGTGGTTTTTTTTGGTTCATAGGTTCTTATCATGTTTGTTTTTATATATGTGTTCATAAAAAAAGATTAAGTCTTTTTCTCTGCCATAATTATTGCCAGAACCAAATGTAGCTACTACGTACAAAAAACCAAACTTTTCTAATTCAGATGCTGAAAAGTTACATTCATTATTCTTAAGGTGGTAATCCTTCTTGGATTTGTTCATTTCAAATGATAAGTAGGCTTTTTATAACCCTTCTAATAAAAACGATGTAAATTGAGGAATAATATGAGCATATCTTAAAAAAGTTTCACGATTTATTTCTTTCGCATCATATAAAAGAGCTAAACGAGCGAGCATTTTAGATTGATGTATTAAATAGGCTTTATCTAAAGTGTACTAGCTCAAACCTGATCTGACAGTTACCTGATTTTTATTGTGCCTGTCAGGTTAAATTTGAGCTAAATTCTTCTCAGCCCAAATTTGTTTTCCATCAAGTAAAGTTTCAAATGGTGTACGGCCACAGCAGATTTTTCCTTGATGAGTCCGTTCAGTATTATAGAATTTCAGCCAGTCGTCTAGATCCGTCTGCAACTCTTCTAGCGTGCTATAAAGCTTTTTCCTAAATGTAATTTGATAAAACTCCTGCAGTATTGTTTTATGGAAGCGTTCACAGATCCCATTCGTTTGTGGTGAAGCTGCTTTTGTCTTCGTGTGATCAATGTCATTGAGCGCTAGATACAACTCATAGTCATGTTGTTCTACCTTACCGCAATACTCGGTTCCTCTGTCTGTAAGAATGCGAAGCATTGGTAAATCCTGGGATTGATAAAAAGGTAATACACGATCATTGAGCAAATTAGCCGCTGTAATCGGTGTTTTGGTTGTATAGAGCTTGCAATGAACGACCTTGCTATAAGTATCGATAAATGTTTGCTGGTAGATCCGTCCAACACCCTTGAGATTCCCGACATAAAAGGTGTCTTGTGCACCTAAATAGCCTGGATGAGCAGTTTCGATTTCACCACACGCCACATCATCTTCATGCTTACGCTCAAGTGCAGCAATCTGATGATCATTTAGTACGATACCATCCTGTGCCACTTTAGCTTCGAGTGCTTTTAAACGCTTCTTAAAGTTCTCCAAATCATGGCGGAGCCAAATAGAACGAACACCACTCCCTGAAACAAATACACCTTTCTTGCGCAATTCGTTACTGGTACGATGCTGACCATAAGCTGGATATTGAATTGCGAAATCAATGACCGCCAGCTCTGTAGCATCATCTACACGGTTTTTTAGATTTGGTACTCGACGGGACTTATTGATTAATGCATCAATGTCACCAGACTGTACTAACTCATGATAGCGATAGAAAGTATCTCTAGAGACACCCATCACTTTGCATGCTCTAGAAACATTTTGAAGCTCTTCAGCTAAATTGAGTAAGCCGACTTTGTGTTTGATGATTTGATTGTTAGTATGCAACATAAGAAAGTTACCTTTGTTTAATTAAGATTTCGACACCTTTATCAAAACGGGTAACTTTCTCTTTTTCAAGAAGAATGTACGATCAAGTCTGAACTAATACATCTAAAGCATTGAGTAATTCACCACCTATTTCTAAGTTGTTTTGATTCTTGAAGATTTTTAGTAATGTTCCTGATGCTAACTTTTCACCTTCCTTTATAAATTCCAGGATATTTTTTAATTTTTGCTTTTCGTTATAGCTTCTGAAAACTTTATAAATCGCTAAACCTGAAGATGCTATTGGAAAAGCTTTTAAAATTTCTTGAAAAATAGTATCAGTCGTTTCTAAAACTGTATTATCAAAATAGTTTTCTGCTGTTTGAATGATATTAGATGGTATTTGACTCATTATGAATTTTCTTTTTTCTACTATATAGAATAATGTACTACACACCTGAAAATTTGAAATTTATATTTTTAGCATCACCTTAAAACAGCTGATTTAGATTATTTGTTTTAGCTTGGAATTTTTGCAAGTATCGATCTTGAGAGTGTTGGTTTTACATTTCCGATTCTTAAATAAATTTTAATTTGTACCACTCGATATAACTTTTACCCTTTCTCAGTAATGTTTTGAACCAATCTGTAAACCTGCACACGCCATAAAAAAATCAGTGATAAGTTAAATGATTCGAACAGATTTCGCTTGTTATAGCTTAATACGATAGAAGTTTAGAACAGGCAAAACTTATAATTGAAAAAAGGGAAAACCATGGCTTATCAATCTATTAATCCATTTACCAATCAAAAATTGAAAGACTACCCATCGCATAGCGATCAAGATATTCAACATGCACTCGATACTGCAGAAAAAATCCTAAAGTCAGAATGGTCACAGCAGGTCGATACCCGTATTGCAGTACTGCGTAAATTGGCTACCAACATGCGAGCGCAAAAATCCGAACTGGCCAAGCTTATGACCCAGGATATGGGAAAACTGATTAAGCAGAGTGAAGGTGAAATCGAAACCTGCGCCAAAATTGCAGAATACTATGCCGATCATGCCAAAGAATTTTTAGCGCCAGTGTCTTATCAGACCGATCTGGGTGAAGCCTGGGTCGAGCATCATCCACTGGGTATTATTATGGCAGTTGAACCGTGGAATTTCCCATTTTATCAACTGATGCGGGTATTTGCGCCGAACTGTGCCATTGGTAATCCGGTTCTGGCAAAACATGCTGGCATTGTACCGCAATGTGCGGAAGCCTTTGAACAACTGGTCTTGGATGCAGGCGCACCCAAAGGTGTCTGGACCAATCTGTTTATCAGCAGTGATCAGGTCGCGGAAGTAATTGCAGACAAGCGCGTGCGTGGTGTGGCACTCACAGGTTCAGAAGGTGCGGGCAGTGCTGTCGCTGAACAGGCCGGAAAACATCTTAAGAAATCCACACTGGAATTGGGCGGTAATGATGTATTTATCGTACTTGATGATGCTGATCTGGAACGCGCGATCAAGTTAGGCTGTCAGGCGCGGGTTAATAATGCCGGGCAGGTGTGTACGGCGGCGAAACGATTTATCTTGCATGAAAAAATTGCCGAACAATTCAAAGCCGGCATGCTGAAAGCTTTTGAACAGTTAAAGCTGGGTGATCCGCTTGATCCTGAAACCACGTTGGGTCCATTGTCTTCAAAAGATGCGCTGGAAAAACTCTCCAAACAGGTCGAAAAGGCTGTAGCGCAAGGTGCGACCGTAGTCACTGGCGGTAAGGCTGTAGAACATCAAGGCAATTTCTATGCGCCAACCATTCTGGAAAATATTACGCGTGAAAATGAAGCCTGGTATGAAGAATTCTTTGGCCCGGTGGCGCAAATCTATGTAGCGAAGGATGATGATGAAATTGTCGAAATTGCCAATGATTCTAATTATGGCTTAGGTGGCGTGATTCATTCACAGGATATCGAGCGCGCTAAAAAACTGGCGTCACGGGTAGAAACTGGCATGATCTGGATCAACTGGTTTACTGACACCACGCCCGAATTGCCATTTGGTGGAATCAAAAATTCCGGTTATGGGCATGAACTGTCGATTGATGGTTTTAGAGAGTTTGTGCAGAAGAAACTGGTCGTCGTCAAAAGCCCGAAAAAATAATATGAGCTGATCCAATGTCAAAGAAGCCACTATTCAGTGGCTTCTTTGTCTGGTTGGTCTGGATATTCTTCACGTTTGCCACCTTCATAACTGGCAAAACGTGGGTGTTCTGGTGGAAATGACGGTTCAGCACTTCGCCAAGGCCAGCCACCAAACTGGGTTTCGCGATAACGGCGAAAAGCAGTATCCAGTTCTTGAGCACTATTCAGAACAAAAGGCCCATGCATAGCCACCGGTGCACCGATCGGTTCACCTTCCAGCCATAAAATATGTGATTCCAGCAGCCCACCTTTGAGCTGAATATCTGCATCCGGTTTGAGTTCAAGTAGATGCTTCGGCGCTATCTTCTGTCCTTCAAGCTCCAAGCTTCTACCTTGATAAAAATAACAAAAACGCGTTGCAGTAGCAGTGGTTGCAGGAATGATTAATTCTGCTTCCGGCCCTAAAGTGATTAAATAAATATTGAGCTGATTCTCTGGCATGGCTGCCCATGAATGTGGTGGGCGGTCCAGTGCCTGAGTCTGTTTAAACTGCCCTGAAATGACCCGGATATCCGCTTTACGTCCGGCCGTATCTGCTGAAAATACATGTGGAATCTGTTCACGCCACAACATTTTATAATCGGCCGGCTGCTTTTTCTGTTCCGGTGAGGAATTCAGCCAGATTTGAAAAAGCTCCAGAGGATTGTCCTGATCCTGATGGACTAAGGGAAACATCTCGCAATGCCGCACCCCATTGCCGGTAGTCAGCCATTGCACATCACCTGCACCATAACGTCCCGAGTTTCCCAGCGAGTCAAAATGATCGACATAACCGCGCTCGACAATGGTAATGGTTTCAAAACCTGTATGCGGATGCTCCGGAAAGCCAGGAATACTCTCGCCATAATACATGTCATATTCATGCTGCTGTGGGGGGGAAACTGGGCCTAATTTAGAATTGCCTTGCGGATAATGATCTTGATGATGAACGGTAAAAATAAAAGGATCTTTCAGATCAAGCCGGGATGTGACTGGAACCACAGAATACAGCACTGAATTCGACATGATTGAACTCCTGATGATCCGATTGGATGAAAATTCTTGATCTAAATGTAATTTTTATAATCCATAACAGTGTATAGCCTGCAAGGCGACTGAGGAAGACGTATTTCGATCAATCACCTTAAATATGATTTTGAATATTTTAAGTATTGTCCTGATCAGTATTGTTCTCTGCTTCCTGATCTGGATTCTGGATCAGCAAGCCGGCCAGTTTGACCATTTCGGATTGCACATTAACCATCTGCGATTCAATCTTTTTCAAGTTCACTTGGCTGAAATCCACCTGACCATTTAAGAGGGGAGAAGCCAGAACTTGCTGATTGGCGGTCATAATGTTGTCACGAATCTGGTCAATTTCCTGACTTTTCAAGTTCAGGTTGCCTAACACCTGATTAAAACTGCTGAGTTGCTGTTGTAGCTGGGTCGCAGTGGACTGCAGTTGCTGGGTATCTTTAGCTTCGACCGCCATTTGCAGTTCGGTCTGGGTCTGTTTTAACTGTTCTACATAACTGCCGGCCTTGAGCTGCAAGTCGGCGACATCACGAACCATATAAAACATATTGCCCGATTTAAGTTCGGTTTGTGCTGCTGAACTCTGTTGCTGAGAGGCTGGTTCCAGATCTGAGGTCGTGGTATCTGCCTGTTCAGCCGGTGCTTCGACAGCCTGTTCACAGCCCATCAGTAAAATTCCAGAGCTAAATAATGCGAAAGGAAGGACAGCATTGGCAAGAATCTTGGACATGGAATCAGGGTCTCGATACAGGTGATGGAATTTGAGTAGTATTTAATATAAGGACAAACTATGGAGATAAAAAAGATTGTTGCAAACTCATAACAATTCTTCTGGGTTGCGAACGTTGCTCTATTCAAAAACAAGAAAAAGATTATTAAAAGCTGGTAAAGAAGTACTTTGCTCTCACCAAATTGGCTTGTTTGGCCTGCAATCACTTTAAAGATATGTCCGGTGAATCTCAATTTAGCTAAATAGCAGTTTTGAAAAAAATAAGTATCTACCAAGAAAATAGATACTTATTTCAAGCTTGATGCTTATGAGAATAATCGAGAATTATTTTGCAAGTTCTGCATTCACTGCATCGACAATCCGTGGATCATCCGCAGTGATGTCTGGTGCAAAACGCGCCACTACTTCACCATTTTTATTGATCAGGAATTTTTCAAAGTTCCAGAGTACTTCTGGTGGCTGGTTTGGGGTTAGGCCATAATCGACCAGATCTTTCCACCAAGGACCTTCACCGATACGTTCCGGTACAGCCTGCGTAAGGGTGGTATATAAAGGATGCTTGTCTTCACCCGCGACAGAGATTTTAGCAAATAGCGGGAAGTCGACTTTATAATTCACTGAACAGAATTCCTGAATCTCGGCTTCGCTACCCGGTTCCTGTTCCAAAAAGTTATTGGCAGGGAAGCCAAGAATTTCCAGACCTTCCGCTTTTTTGTCCTGATACAGTTTTTGTAAGCCTTCATATTGCGGCGTCAAGCCACATTTAGATGCGACGTTAACCACCAGCAAAACCTTACCTTGGTACTGGTTTAAAGTGGTTTCTGTTCCTTCAATGGTTTTGACTGGAATGTCATATACAGAGCGAGTCATTAGATTTCCTGTTTATTGCGACTGAACGGTATTTGTTTTAACGGGTATTCGCTTTCAGTACAAGTAAAAACAGGTGAGCTCAGTTACTTAAAGCTGCAAATTGCCTCAATATTATGTGAAAAATCTATTATGCTAGGATGCGCGAATACGCATAGCTTAATAACAAGACCAGCGACTCATGGATGAAAGTATGACACAGCAACAAAAGGCAGTCTGGTGGGCCATGGCCTTACCACTGGCCGCAGTTTTGATTTGGTCTCTGAATATGACTGTCACCCGCTATGTGGCAGATTATATTTCTCCCATCAGTATCAGTTTCTACCGCTGGGCCTTGGCCTTACTGATTTTAACTCCATTCATGTTGCCCAAAGTCAAAGCAGCGTGGCCGGAGATCCGTCCATATCTCGGGCATTTTGCTGTTTTGAGTGCGCTGGGAATGGTGCTTTATCAGGGGTTGGCTTATAGTTCGGCACACTATACCACTGCAACCAATATGGGCCTGATCAATGCCTTTATTCCTATTTTTACCATTATCGTGGGTATTTTTGTTTTAAGGATTCGCCCAACACAGGCTGCAGTGCTGGGGAGTCTTCTGTCTTTTATTGGCTTGATGTATGTCATGGCACAAGGGCAGGGTTTACAGTTTTTAACTGTTGGTGAAAGTTATATTGGCGATCTGTTGATGTTGATCGCAGTATTTTTCTATGCCTGTTATGGCGTGTTTCTGAAAAAATGGCAGATTCAGATTCCACTCTTAGTGAGCCTGTATATTCAGATTTTTATGGCCTTTCTCTATCATATTCCTTTGGTGTTATTTTTAGGTCTGGACAGCATCAATCATGCTAATGCAGCCAGTATTATCTATGCCGGAATTTTCCCTTCCATTGCCGCACCCTTGTTCTGGATGATGGCCGTGCAGCAACTTGGTCCCAATCGCAGCAGCATTTTTATGAACCTGATGCCGATCTTTACCGCAGTAGTGGCATATTTGTGGCTGGGTGAAGCCTGGACCATGTATCATAGTATCGGCGGTGGCATCATTTTACTCGGAATCCTCTGGGCTCAATATCCCGGCAGATCCGCTTAATTAGGAATTAAAAGAGCTAATTAATAATTCTAGATGATTAAATATTGAGCGGTTGATCAAGATTTTTTAATTGAAATCCTCTTTTAAATGTTAATTTTCAAATGTTAAAACAAATAGAAGAATATCGCTTTATTTTAAAAAGAGAATAGAAAGAGCAGGATATTTTGAATATCGATTAAAAAGCATTAGTTATTGATAGAAAATATGTATTATTCGATTGTTTTATTGTACTTGTTGTTGTGTTCAGTTTCTTTCATAATGCGCCCGTTGAAAATGATCAAGCAAAAAATCTTTGTTTTATCAGACCCCCAGAGATTTTCTGAACCCTCTGGATGTGATTTATGCACATCCTTTTTATGCTCAGCCATCCCTATATGGCCGAGCTTTTTTTTGTCTTAAAACTTTAGTCGGGCTTGAGTGTCCCGACTAAATCAGACAGGACTCAGTCACGAATAACTGTGCCACTTACTGCATCAATGATCCGGCTTGGTTGCTGGCTTAAGCCTAAGTCACCATTCAGATAATTCAGATTCTGGTCAAAATAGCGGATCGCATCCTGCAGTGAGCGCGCAGGTTCCATTCCGGCAGGGTTGGCACTGGTCGAAACGATAAAACCGCCAAAAGCCTGACACAATGCGACACAGAGCGGGTGAGTGGTTACGCGGACGGCTACTTTAGGATGATGACCTTTAATCCAGTCAGGAATGTCTTTATTTGCAGGAAGTAACCAGGTGGTCGCACGCTCAGCAGGTTTGTCATTGCTCCAGGATTCAATCACTTTTTCACGCATTTCTTCGCTTAAATCCTGCAGCAGATGTTCTACCTGTGAAAGATGAGCTGCCAGCAGAATTACACCTTTTTCAATCGGTCGCTGCTTCAATTCTAAAATCTGATGAAATGCCTGTTCATTATAGGGGTCGCAACCCAAGCCCCAAACAGCCTCTGTAGGATATGCCAAGACTTGTCCGTCTTTAAGCCATGCTGCTGCTTCGGCAACAGAGGTAGTGATCATGTGGATACCTTATATTAAACAACAAAGCACTATTGTGAACCTTATTTCAGAATCCGACAACGTAGATACAGGCCGGCTTGTTGAGTAGTAAAGCCAAGCAGCTCCAGTTCCATCAGTTGACTGGTCAGAGCAGAGACCTCTTGCTGTAACTGAAGGCTGAGCTGATCCAGGGTCTGTCCGACCCAATCAAGTTGATTATAAAGATGAATTAAATGCGGTGGAATGGTACTTGCTTGCTCAGGCGGACTGTCTTTTTTTAAATGATTTGCATTTGATTGCCACTGGGTGGCTAAGGCCAGATCCTCGATTACTTGCTGTGGATGCTCAATTAAAATCGCGCCTTCACGAATCAGTTTATGACAGCCCTGATGATGTTCACTGTAAATATGCCCCGGGATGGCGAATGTGGTCTTGCCTTGTTCCGCTGCCCATTGTGCGGTCAGCAATGAACCGCTTTTCAAGGCGGCTTCTGCCACAATCACCCCGAGGCTTAAGCCACTGACAATTCGGTTACGCCGTGGAAAATGCTGCTGTAAGGGGGGAGTAAATGGCAAAAACTCAGTAATGACCGTACCTCCATGTTCGATGATTTGCTGACGTAGTGTTTGATGGGCGGCAGGGTAGGTCTGTTCAATGCCTGTGCCCATCACTGCAATCGTTCGCCGATGTTGTAATGCGGCCTGATGTGCTGCTTCATCAATCCCTTGTGCCAGGCCACTATTAATATAAAAACCCTGTTCACTCAAATAAAAAGCAAAGTCATAAGCGACTTGCCGGCCGTGCAGACTTGGCTTGCGACTCCCCACAATCGCGATTTGCGGTTGCAGCAATTGATCTGCATACCCTTGCCCGAACAGGATTGGCGGCTTATGCGCATAATGGCTCAATTGCTGTGGATATTCGGCATCTGTATGTAAAAGCACAAAGTCACTGTGCAACTGGATCTGCTCAAGACTGCGCTGAAAATGGAGCTGCGACTCACTTGACTGGAAATCTTGCAGGCGCTGAATGTGGTTTTTATGAATGCCCAACTTACGCCAGGTTTCGGTTTGAGAACCATCAATTGCATGGGCGAGGTCTGCATAATGCTGACTGATTTTATAAAAGCTGCTGAGGGAGTGTTGCAGTAAATACCACAGCGTAATGGCATGGATTTGCGCTGTCGACAATGTATTCAACATGGTGAGACCTATTTCGGTGTCTTCTTATTATGGGTATGAGTTCAAACAAGAGGGATGATGCCGATCAATCCACATCATCCCGTTTAAAAGCTTAGTCTTCTAATAGTGGCGGCTGAATGTTGGCACCAACCTTGATTGGTAATTCACTTTCCAGCACATAAGCGTAGCTCAATTGATCGAAGGTTTTAAATACCATGACCTGACCAATACGCTCGCCCGGTAATTGCACCCGTTCTTTGGTTTTCGGATCAGTCACCACTTCACCTTTTTGATTCACGCTAAAGACATGACCCGTCTGAACCCCATGTGCCGTACCATGGTCAATGGTGACGACACTATGACGTGCTGCTGTACCAATCGACCCCAATACACGCACAATCTGGCCACCGGCAGCAATATTTTCTGCATTGGTCGGGTAGAACAGAGTCGGTAACATTGGGTCGTATTCAGGTAAGACGCGATCACCACGACGGACTTCAGCATTGTAACTATCTGTCAGTTCAAGTGTGGTCACATCACCTTCGCCACGTACCGCAATACCAGATGCCACCTGTTGCAGCTCGAGTGCAGCCGTATATTTCTTGCCGTTTGCATCCGTAAATACATACGGTTCAGCTTCACGATACACCGCATAGCGCTGACCCACTACCAGGCCGTGACCACGTGCATAGACTTTCTGACCTTTGCCAGCCAGTACGCGCTGATCTGCAGTTCCAAGAATGTAGGGTGTGCCCTGAACTGAATCAGGTGCCAGAAGGGTGTAGCGTTCTAGCCACTGCTTGATGTGCTCAAGCGGAATCACGGGAATCGTATTATTTAAAGATTCAACACGAATCTGGGGCTGCAGAGAAGTACTGCCAAGATAGCGGCTGATAATACCTTCACAACCATCACCTTCGTCTTTACCAATAATCGGACGGCCTTGGTAATCACACATCAGCAGGCGGTCACCCGGGAAAATCCAATGTGGATTTTTCACGTGCTTATTACTGGCCCAGATTTCCGGCCAACGGACCGGATTTTTCAGGAAGCGTTTCGAGATATCCCAAAGCGTATCGCCTTTTTTCACCACATAAACGTTCGGTGCATTGGCTTTTAATGCCGGTGGATTGACGTTGCGTGCAGGTGCTGCCTCGGCAGAATGAATGGTCCCCATACTGACGCCTACACAAACTGCAAGTGCCAGCATCTGATTTTTAAACCCCAAGGCACTAAAAAATGGCATGCCCTTCAAAACCTTTTTCATTATCATAATTCCTAAAATTATGTGCGTAGTTGCGTTATAATAACGATCTTACACACATTTTTTTGATGAAGCATTCCCTTCATTTGGTTTTTTGATCAATGGCATAATTGAGGACGCAGTATGGCCTTATTACCTATTTTAAGTTTCCCGGATCCCCGTCTTCGTACCATTGCACAACCTGTCGAAGAAGTGACTGATGAAATTCGTCAGCTCGCTGCGGATATGTTTGAAACCATGTATGAAGCACCAGGTATCGGACTTGCCGCGACTCAGGTGGATCGTCATATTCAGCTGATTGTTATGGATCTGTCTGAAAATAAAGATCAACCGATGGTGTTTATTAACCCCAAAATCACACCATTGACTGAAGAAACGCAGCCCTACGAAGAAGGCTGTCTATCAGTTCCTCAAATATACGATAAAGTTGATCGTCCGTCACGCGTAAAAATCGAGGCAATTAATCTGGAAGGTCAAGCATTTGAGCTCGATGCTGACGGACTTCTCGCTGTGTGTATCCAACATGAAATGGATCACTTAAATGGCAAATTATTTGTCGATTATTTATCGCCATTAAAACGTCAACGTGCACGTGAAAAAGTGGAAAAACTGGTACGCCAGCGTAATAAAGACAAGGTGGCAGTGAAACGCTAGGATCATTTTAAAGTTTATTTAAATGGTCTAGCAAAGCCTAATTCTGATTAGGCTTTGTTATAATCAACATAAGCATATTTTAGGAATAGCCTGTGTTTTTACGCGCGGGGCTGCTATTTGCATTTGCAGCTGTGTTTCTACAGATTGCTGTATTTTTACAGCCTTTGTTACCGAAGCAATATCAGGTTGCTCCGGTCTGTGAAACCATCACGCGTGCACTTTTTATCGCCACAGATGCTCATGCGCAGCATAGCGCTGGCGAGCATACTCACCTTGTCCAATCTGATCATCTTCAACATGATCATCATGATGCCAATCATCAGTGTCAGTACTGTAAGGTTTATGCCAATTTAGTCTTACCACCAGATCTAGACATCAAACAGGTTCTTGACCGGATTCATATCCGTTTAATTGCTTATCAAAAAACCTTTAAGCATGTCTGGTTTGTCCTTCAGCAACTTTTCTTAATGCCTCAGGGGCGAGCGCCACCACTGCCTGTATAAATCTGCATTTTTCAGCTTGGGTTTGTATTGACTCAAGCCGTGCCTAATTTATGTATTTAGTGAGATAGAGAAATGGCTCAGCCTAAATTTTCTTTACAGCCACTTGCGGCTGCGATTTATGTTGCTTGTTATTCTTCGGTGGTGATGGCCAATGATGCTATGCCGGTGCAGATGTTTGCACCGATTGTGGTGACGTCAGCAGCAGGTAATGATGCCAATGGGCTGATTGTCCGCGCCGACCCTAAACAGCCGATTCAACCCATTCCTGCCAGTGATGGTGCGGATTATTTGCAAAGTATTGTCGGCTTTAGTTCGGTCAACAGCGGTGCCGGCACCAATGGTGATGTCACTTTCCGTGGCATGTTTGGTTCAAGGATAAAAATCCTGACTGATGGCACCGAAAACCTGGGCGCCTGTCCAAGTCGTATGGATTCGCCGACCTCTTATATTTCTCCGGAAAGCTATGACCGTATTTCGGTGATTAAAGGCCCGCAGACGGTTCAATATGCCAATACTGGCTCTGCGGCAACGGTGATTTTCGAACGTACACCGGAACAGTTTGATCAAGATCAAAACTATCGCGGTCAGGCCAGTGTCTTGATGGGCTCTTTCGGACGTCTTGATCATAATGTGGAAGTTGCAGCAGGCGATGATCAGAAATATGTCCGACTCAATACCAATCGTTCGGTATCGAATAGTTATCAAGATGGTGATGGAACCACTGTGCCTTCAGATTGGGAGCGCTGGAATGCGGATGTCGCATTAGGTTGGACACCGGATGAGGATACCTGGGTAGAGCTGACGGGTGGTAAGGCGGATGGTGAAGCGGTTTATGCTGGCCGTGCAATGGATGGTTCCAAGTTCGCACGCGAAAGTCTGGGTTTACGTGTGGAAAAGCACAACGTCACGGATGTGATCCAAAAGATAGAAGCTCAGGTCAACTACAACTTTAATGACCATGTCATGGATAACTTTAGTTTACGTGAGTTCCAGCCTGGGGGTATGATGAGTATGCCTATGGCCACCAATGTGGCGCGTAAGACATTGAATGCGCGTATGGCAATGACCAGTGAATGGGATAAATTGCAGCTGATTACTGGTATTGATAGTCAGAACAATGAACATACTAAACGTAACGGAAGTCTGATGACGCTGTATCAAACTCAGCCACGAACTAAAGATATGGAATTCCAGTCTGTGGGAGCTTTTGGAGAACTGAGTTATCTGTTCAGTGATAACAATAAGCTGGTGTCTGGTGTTCGTCTTGATCAGGTCAATGTAGACGCTGTTCAATCTCAACAGGAACGCAAAGAAACTTTACCGAGTGCCTTTATTCGTTTTGAAAATCATCATCCCGATCATGATGATGGCAAGACCTATATTGGCCTGGGTTATGTCGAGCGTATGCCGGATTACTGGGAATTATTCAGTCCTAAAACGGGAAATGATAACGTTAATACTTTTGCCAATATTGATATTGAAAAGACATTACAGCTAGATTTTGGTTATCAACATGAGCATGGTCATTTCAATTCATGGGCATCCGCATATGCAGGTTTGATTAATGATTATGTGTTAACGACATATAAACCTACTGGCATGATGGGAATGCTTGAAGCACATACCCGTAATGTCGATGCCACTATCGCTGGTGCAGAAGCTGGAATTGGTTACCAGTTTACTGACCGCCTGCAGGCCGATATCAGCGCCATGTATGCCTGGGGTGAAAACACCACAGATAATACGCCGTTACCACAAATCTCTCCTTTAGAAGCCCGTGTTAACTTGCGCTATGTTCAAGACAAATATAATTTTGGATTGCTATGGCGTGTAGTAGATGGTCAAAACCGGATCAGTCTTAACGAAGGTAATATTGTGGGTTATGACAATAAGCAGAGCGCAGGCTTTGGCACTTTGTCTTTAAACGGTAGCTACCATGTCATGGATAGCGTGGATATATCAGTCGGAGTCGATAATGTCCTAGACCGGACTTATACCGAGCACTTAAATAAAATGGGTGCTTCCGGGACAGGTTTACCGACAACCGAGCAGTTTAATAATATGGGACGTAATTACTGGGCACGTGTCAGTATGAAATTCTAATTGTTGCTCAGTACTCCAAAAGCCATTGCTCAATAGCGATGGCTTTTTAATTTTTAGGGTTGCAATAAATTTTCCATATTTAAATAGGGCCTATGTATCTTGGAAGAAGACTGGATAAAACAAGTTTTGTGTATATAAACGCCAGGTTGATGAAGAATCAAACAAGAATAGAATGTGAATTGAACGACATAAGTCATGTGATAAAGACTTTTATAATTTAAATTAAAATAAAACAATATCTTATTGATTTAGTGGGTAGGTTTTGTTGAAGGTGCTCAATAAAATTCAAAAATAATGAAAATAAATTAACTATATATAACAATTACTTGTATTTTTATTGGTTTGAAAAATAAACACACGAAAAAAAATCTTTGCAAGAAGTGTTGCAAGGGCTCTGAAATGCTGTAGAATGCACATCCATCGGCGGTGATGTTGATTAAAACTTGTTGAGAAACAAGGATTTAGCTCAAAGGGTTTAAATCTGGAAGTCTTGAAGAAGTTTAAAAATAATCGACTGAACCTGTTGACTCTTTCGAAATAAAGAGTAATATAGCC
The DNA here is from genome assembly GCF_000369665.1 of Acinetobacter sp. CIP 51.11. Classification (GTDB taxonomy): domain Bacteria; phylum Pseudomonadota; class Gammaproteobacteria; order Pseudomonadales; family Moraxellaceae; genus Acinetobacter; species Acinetobacter lwoffii_S. Next base: position 5,740 of record NZ_KB850128.1, on the reverse strand, counting down.
GACCTAGCTTGCTGGTGACGAACCAACAAGAAGATCATTAAGAGATTATGAAGAACAACTTGTGTGGATTTTTACTGGTTGATTGATCGAAATTATTTTCATTGATTGATGGTAGAAATTACTCGAAGTTTATTTGAGAAATATTTGTCAGAAAATTGATGAGCCAAGATTGGCACCCTTTAAAGGTGCTACATAGTATTAAACTGAAGAGTTTGATCATGGCTCAGATTGAACGCTGGCGGCAGGCTTAACACATGCAAGTCGAGCGGGGAAAGGTAGCTTGCTACCTGACCTAGCGGCGGACGGGTGAGTAATGCTTAGGAATCTGCCTATTAGTGGGGGACAACATCTCGAAAGGGATGCTAATACCGCATACGTCCTACGGGAGAAAGCAGGGGACCTTCGGGCCTTGCGCTAATAGATGAGCCTAAGTCGGATTAGCTAGTTGGTGGGGTAAAGGCCTACCAAGGCGACGATCTGTAGCGGGTCTGAGAGGATGATCCGCCACACTGGGACTGAGACACGGCCCAGACTCCTACGGGAGGCAGCAGTGGGGAATATTGGACAATGGGGGGAACCCTGATCCAGCCATGCCGCGTGTGTGAAGAAGGCCTTTTGGTTGTAAAGCACTTTAAGCGAGGAGGAGGCTACCGAGATTAATACTCTTGGATAGTGGACGTTACTCGCAGAATAAGCACCGGCTAACTCTGTGCCAGCAGCCGCGGTAATACAGAGGGTGCAAGCGTTAATCGGATTTACTGGGCGTAAAGCGCGCGTAGGTGGCCAATTAAGTCAAATGTGAAATCCCCGAGCTTAACTTGGGAATTGCATTCGATACTGGTTGGCTAGAGTATGGGAGAGGATGGTAGAATTCCAGGTGTAGCGGTGAAATGCGTAGAGATCTGGAGGAATACCGATGGCGAAGGCAGCCATCTGGCCTAATACTGACACTGAGGTGCGAAAGCATGGGGAGCAAACAGGATTAGATACCCTGGTAGTCCATGCCGTAAACGATGTCTACTAGCCGTTGGGGCCTTTGAGGCTTTAGTGGCGCAGCTAACGCGATAAGTAGACCGCCTGGGGAGTACGGTCGCAAGACTAAAACTCAAATGAATTGACGGGGGCCCGCACAAGCGGTGGAGCATGTGGTTTAATTCGATGCAACGCGAAGAACCTTACCTGGTCTTGACATAGTAAGAACTTTCCAGAGATGGATTGGTGCCTTCGGGAACTTACATACAGGTGCTGCATGGCTGTCGTCAGCTCGTGTCGTGAGATGTTGGGTTAAGTCCCGCAACGAGCGCAACCCTTTTCCTTATTTGCCAGCGGGTTAAGCCGGGAACTTTAAGGATACTGCCAGTGACAAACTGGAGGAAGGCGGGGACGACGTCAAGTCATCATGGCCCTTACGACCAGGGCTACACACGTGCTACAATGGTCGGTACAAAGGGTTGCTACCTCGCGAGAGGATGCTAATCTCAAAAAGCCGATCGTAGTCCGGATTGGAGTCTGCAACTCGACTCCATGAAGTCGGAATCGCTAGTAATCGCGGATCAGAATGCCGCGGTGAATACGTTCCCGGGCCTTGTACACACCGCCCGTCACACCATGGGAGTTTGTTGCACCAGAAGTAGGTAGTCTAACCTTAGGGGGGACGCTTACCACGGTGTGGCAGATGACTGGGGTGAAGTCGTAACAAGGTAGCCGTAGGGGAACCTGCGGCTGGATCACCTCCTTAACGAAAGATTGACGATTGGTAAGAATCCACAACAAGTTGTTCTTCATACGATGTATCTGAGGGTCTGTAGCTCAGTTGGTTAGAGCACACGCTTGATAAGCGTGGGGTCACAAGTTCAAGTCTTGTCAGACCCACCACTACTGACGAAGTACGGAAAATCAGAAACATTGACTTATTGATAAGCTGGGGACTTAGCTTAGTTGGTAGAGCGCCTGCTTTGCACGCAGGAGGTCAGGAGTTCGACTCTCCTAGTCTCCACCAAATTTCAAGATCATAAAAGCACTGCTTTTACTTGAAATTTAAGCAAGAAGCTACGCTTCGCGCAGTATGTAATCATACAGTGATGAAGTTGTTTAGTTCCTAAGCGATCAAGTATTTAGATCCTAGAGATTAACAAGTACAAGCGTTATGATACGCGGACTTGATAATCTCTGTGATTTATCACAGTTTCCTGACCTGACGAAGGCTGGAAAAATCATTAACAGAATATATTTGAGTTGAAATAATTTGTTCAAACTCGTTTTTAAGATCAACACTAACAGTGATTTATTACTGTGATGTGAAGATTAAGGAAATGAGTTCTAGCGAAATTAACTGAATCAAGCGTTTTGGTATATGAATCTAATTGAAGCTGTACAGTAGTTAAATCTACGAAACGCCAACTGTATGAGTAAGTCGCAAGACGAACTCTGTTGCTTATCCTACTTGTAAGGATAAACGACTGTTTGGGGTTGTATAGTCAAGTAATTAAGTGCATGTGGTGGATGCCTTGGCAGTCAGAGGCGAAGAAAGACGTGATAGCCTGCGAAAAGCTCCGGGGAGGCGGCAAATATCCTGTGATCCGGAGATGTCTGAATGGGGAAACCCACTTACCATAAGGTAGGTATTGCAACATGAATACATAGTGTTGCAAGGCGAACGAGGGGAAGTGAAACATCTCAGTACCCTTAGGAAAAGAAATCAATTGAGATTCCCTCAGTAGCGGCGAGCGAAAGGGGAAGAGCCCATTAAGTCATATAAGTTCTAGTGGAACGCTCTGGGAAGTGCGACCGTAGACGGTGATAGTCCTGTACACGAAAGGGCTTATATGATGATGTCGAGTAGGGCGAGGCACGTGAAACCTTGTCTGAATATGGGGGGACCATCCTCCAAGGCTAAATACTCCTGACTGACCGATAGTGAACCAGTACCGTGAGGGAAAGGCGAAAAGAACCCCTGTGAGGGGAGTGAAATAGATCCTGAAACCGCATGCATACAAGCAGTGGGAGCCGGCTTAGTCCGGTGACTGCGTACCTTTTGTATAATGGGTCAGCGACTTATATTCAGTAGCGAGGTTAACCGCATAGGGGAGCCGTAGGGAAACCGAGTCTTAATAGGGCGTTTAGTTGCTGGGTATAGACCCGAAACCAGGTGATCTATCCATGAGCAGGTTGAAGGTTGGGTAACACTAACTGGAGGACCGAACCCACTGTCGTTGAAAAGCCAGGGGATGACTTGTGGATAGGGGTGAAAGGCTAATCAAACTTGGTGATAGCTGGTTCTCCCCGAAAGCTATTTAGGTAGCGCCTCGGACGAATACCATTGGGGGTAGAGCACTGTTTCGGCTAGGGGGTCATCCCGACTTACCAAACCGATGCAAACTCCGAATACCAATGAGTACTATCCGGGAGACAGACTGCGGGTGCTAACGTCCGTAGTCAAGAGGAAAACAATCCAGACCGCCAGCTAAGGCCCCAAAATTATAGTTAAGTGGGAAACGATGTGGGAAGGCATAGACAGCTAGGAGGTTGGCTTAGAAGCAGCCACCCTTTAAAGAAAGCGTAATAGCTCACTAGTCGAGTCGGCCTGCGCGGAAGATGTAACGGGGCTAAAACTATATGCCGAAGCTGCGGATGCATAATTTATTATGCGTGGTAGGGGAGCGTTCTGTAAGCCGATGAAGGTGGATTGAGAAGTCTGCTGGAGGTATCAGAAGTGCGAATGCTGACGTGAGTAACGACAATGCGAGTGAAAAACTCGCACGCTGAAAGACCAAGGGTTCCAGTCCAACGTTAATCGGGGCTGGGTGAGTCGACCCCTAAGGCGAGGCCGAGAGGCGTAGTCGATGGGAAATTGGTTAATATTCCAATACTTCTGTGTAATGCGATGAGAGGACGGAGAAGGTTAAGTCAGCCTGGCGTTGGTTGTCCAGGTGGAAGGTTGTAGGCATGTATCTTAGGCAAATCCGGGGTACTCTATGCTGAGAACTGATAGCAAGCTGTACTTGTACAGTGAAGTGGCTGATACCATGCTTCCAGGAAAAGTCTCTAAGCTTCAGTTACACAGGAATCGTACCCGAAACCGACACAGGTGGTCAGGTCGAGTAGACCAAAGCGCTTGAGAGAACTCTGCTGAAGGAACTAGGCAAAATGGTACCGTAACTTCGGGAGAAGGTACGCTGTTGTCTGTGATAGGACTTGCTCCTTGAGCGGCCGACAGCCTCAGAAACCAGGCCCCTGCAACTGTTTATTAAAAACATAGCACTCTGCAAACACGAAAGTGGACGTATAGGGTGTGATGCCTGCCCGGTGCTGGAAGGTTAATTGATGGGGTTAGCGTAAGCGAAGCTCTTGATCGAAGCCCCAGTAAACGGCGGCCGTAACTATAACGGTCCTAAGGTAGCGAAATTCCTTGTCGGGTAAGTTCCGACCTGCACGAATGGCATAATGATGGGGGCGCTGTCTCCAGCAGAGACTCAGTGAAATCGAATTCGCCGTGAAGATGCGGTGTACCCGCGGCTAGACGGAAAGACCCCGTGAACCTTTACTGCAGCTTGACATTGAACTTTGATCTTACTTGTGTAGGATAGGTGGGAGGCTTTGAAGTCGCGACGCTAGTTGCGATGGAGCCGTCCTTGAAATACCACCCTGGTAATATTGAGGTTCTAACTCTGTCCCGTTATCCGGGACGAGGACCATGTCTGGTGGGTAGTTTGACTGGGGCGGTCTCCTCCTAAAGAGTAACGGAGGAGTACGAAGGTGCGCTCAGCGTGGTCGGAAATCACGCGTAGAGTATAAAGGCAAAAGCGCGCTTAACTGCGAGACCCACAAGTCGAGCAGGTACGAAAGTAGGTCTTAGTGATCCGGTGGTTCTGTATGGAAGGGCCATCGCTCAACGGATAAAAGGTACTCTGGGGATAACAGGCTGATACCGCCCAAGAGTTCATATCGACGGCGGTGTTTGGCACCTCGATGTCGGCTCATCTCATCCTGGGGCTGAAGCAGGTCCCAAGGGTATGGCTGTTCGCCATTTAAAGAGGTACGCGAGCTGGGTTTAGAACGTCGTGAGACAGTTCGGTCCCTATCTACCGTGGGCGTTGGAAATTTGAGAGGATCTGCTCCTAGTACGAGAGGACCAGAGTGGACGAACCTCTGGTGTACCGGTTGTCACGCCAGTGGCATCGCCGGGTAGCTATGTTCGGAAGGGATAACCGCTGAAAGCATCTAAGCGGGAAGCCTACCTCAAGATAAGATTTCCCCGAGACTTTATGTCTCCTAAAGAGCCGTTGAAGACTACGACGTTGATAGGTTGGATGTGGAAGCATAGTGATATGTGAAGCTGACCAATACTAATTGCTCGTGAGGCTTGACTATACAACACCCAAACAGTTGTTGTACGAAGCTCGATTGATTCGATATTAAGCAAAACAGCTTGATTTAGTTACGCTGAACGAACAAACTACTGCAACTCAGATATACCTGTTAATGAACGATGTTCAAAGCACTGCTTTGAACAGAGTGCAAGATTTGAAGAAAGCTAAGGCAACCATAAGACCTCAGTAAGTAATCATACCAGTTGTGCTGGCGACCATAGCAAGAGTGAACCACCTGATCCCTTCCCGAACTCAGAAGTGAAACCTCTTAGCGCTGATGGTAGTGTGGGGTTACCCATGTGAGAGTAAGTCATCGCCAGCTCATTATTCCAAAATCCCCCTCCGCATTAGCAGAGGGGGATTTTTTTATG
>NZ_KB850127.1:9166-70327 GCF_000369665.1 Acinetobacter sp. CIP 51.11 | reverse complement strand
ATAACTTCATAACTTCATAACTTCATAACTTCATAACTTCATAACTTCATAACTTCATAACTTCATAACTTCATAACTTCATAACTTCATAACTTTACTGGCAAATAATTTAAATATTTTGATTTGTTGATAAACCTTATATAGACATCGCGATACTTTGATATTGGAAAATCAAATGGTAAAGTTATTACGTGATATATCACGTTAACTCATTGAGCTGTTCTGTGTTAGCTGGATAGAAACATATAACATCATAATCGGTATTTTTAGGCTAAAGATATTCTGTTGGGCCTAAGTAGTAAATTTAGAAATTAACCATTTCAACTGTATTGAGCTTGTATAGCCAGTATCGATTGAGAGAGTCATGATAGAAAAAATTGGGCATGCAAAAAAAACACCTGAAGTTTTCACCAAGTTAAGTTACGTTTTGATATTAGATTTACCAGACTTTATTCAAGATTTTGTATTGGATCTTAAAAATAAGATGGATGATGAAATCAAAAGAATGCTTGACCAGGCAGCAAAAGACAATCAAGACGTTGATGAATTTGAAATTTTAAAGTGGTTACTCGATACAATTGATGTAGCTCCTGAAGAAACTGAAGAGGTTAAAAAGCACCAACATAAAGAGGTGCATGCTGTGCTATTTACTTGTTTTTTTACTCAATTGTCCGAGGCCTTAAGTCTGAAGTTATCAGAACATATGAGAGTGGAGTCAAAACCGCAGCGTTGTGTTAAAAAATTGACTCAAAGAACTTATAAAAAATATTTTGGTTTGCCTAAAAACTTCAAGCTCAAGTTAGAACGAAACCTGAAAATCAATTTTTACCCTGAAAAATTATGGTAACTGTATGACTAATACTGATGGATTGTCAGATCTACACGAAGAAATCAAAGTATTGGAAAAGTGGGTAAATCAGTCACTTGGTGAAAAAAAAGCTATTTTCAAAGATTTCGACGTTCAAAATAAGAATGAGTTGTATGCTGCTGCAGAAAAAATCCAGGTTACTATTAAAAAAAAGAGAATTGTGACGGAACATAAAATTCTGGCTGGTTTAACTCAATGGACTAAAATTGAACAAGAAGGGCATCAGTATGGTTATCTGTTGACTGGATTAATTTGTGAAATGCTCAAAGAACTTATCAATTTACCGAATTCTAGTTCTAAAGATAACACTAAATATAAAAAAAATGGAAGAATAATTTACTAAGTTATTGTTTTTAAGTTGATCCTTGTTTTATATGGGGGTGATAATAACTTCTGATTACTAGTTTTTACCTTAAATATACCGATTGAAAGATTCATTTAAAGGCTATGAATACATGAGTTTTACAGTTTGGCTAGGTCAGCATGAGTACTTTTCACAAGATTTAAGATCGACCATGAACGTGATTAAGTTATAGGGGATTGATGAAATAGTTTTTATGAATTTCTGGCTTTCTGGGCTGATTTTATCAAATTCATGTCTATGCAAAATTGCGACATATTTCTCGTGCTGGTAGTTATCCAGAGTTTGGTCTGCATCTATCCATAGTGCAGACCTTTTTTTGGTGACAGTTTTTTCTTAGTGATTTTCGATCTGGATGTAGTGATTTCACGTTTGCAGAATATATCTTAGCGGTGATCCATCTAATATTCGTGATTATAAAGAGAGCTAATTCACAGGTTCTACAGATTATGTAGCGACTAACTATATCAAAGTCTATTTGCAGTTGATGGTTGGCGCTTAGTTTATATTTACGCTTAGGTTTCAGTTAAAAAATCAATATTCTGTTGAATCCGTGATTGAATCATCTGTAGGGTAGATTCTCGAATTTGATGGGGATACAGGCGCTGCGCAATTTGACTAAATTGAAGTGCAATTTCACGCATGGTCAAGATGATCTCATCGACTTCTAGAGTAGTCAGATTAGCTTCTGAAGTACCGAGTTTATGTATGTCATTTCGGGAAATATTGAGCGCTTCTCCCATAATGTCCATTTGATGATAACCACCTGGACCCTCGCAGAAGGTCACATCATAGGCTGGAGCCAATTTCCATTGACCATTTTTCTCCATGAGAAATGAAAAGTTCTTAGTATGGTCATCCCGATTATTGAAAAGCACATTAAACACAGCACGTTTAAAAGCATGCAATCTTTCTCGTACATCTTGCGTACACATCAAGGTTGCCCGGAGAAAATTGCGATAGTCTAGGCTACCTGGAACTTTATAGTCTGCTCCTGTATATGCAGCCAAACTCTGCATTGGAATCCGCATACCATTTTGACGATCGAATCGTTTAGAAGCAAAAGCCGTTAAACCATTGGGCAAATTAAAGAAATGGGTATCTGGAGTCTCAATTGCACAAAGTCGCAAACATTCTGCATAGACGGCTTCAATGGCGCAGACTTCAGGATGCTCTTGCTGAGCAGGAAGCTTAATCAGCCAGGCTTCATGTTGATCAGAATCTTGAGTCGAAAACTCTAAATTGACAGGATCTCGGTAAACCAACGCTTTTGGTCTGGCACCTTGAGGGGAGCCACCCATGACCAATAAATGCTGTAGAAATTCACCACCTTCACCTTTGAGTACTTCTTGAACTTCCTGGGCCAGTTGTTGTAAAGGGATATTTTCTGAGGTTTGCATGTCAGCAACACAAGGTTCAAAGGAGAGGGCACCCATTGCGTGACTACTAATATAGGTCAGACGCTCCAAAGGTCCAATTCGTGCTGAATTTAAGCCAATTTTTTTGAAATATCGATCCATCAACATCATGCCCCAACCATCTGGTAAAGCGTCATAGACTGGACCTGGGAGTCCCATTTGATGAGTAGGAAAACCTTGTCTGAATGGTAGACCTTTTAAAGGCAGCAAGTAAGAAGAGAGCTCAACACCTTGCTGTATTGCTTCTGGACTATATTCAAAAGCAATGGTGGGTCTACCTGTCGTGGCTGTTGAACTAATCAGCGTTCCCCATAACCATGATTCGCCCCAACCGTTGTAATAAACATTAAGTCTATTGAGCATTATCCCTTCCTCTTAATACGGTGGCGCTTACTTTGACTCTCATAGCGAAGAATGTCATTCACACTGTTAAGCTGAGGTTTAAATAGTTCCTGAAGTTCGTTTAATCGACCCAAGACCATTGCAATACGGACTAAATTTTCAACAGATACATTTCGTCCCGCTTCAAGATTCGAAACTGTATTCACGCCGACACCAGCGCGTGCTGCTACCTCAGCTTGAGACATCTCCAGAAAGAGTCGTTGCTTACGTAAACGCTCACCTAAAAGAGTCACAACTTCTTCTGGTTTAGTGAAATATAAATCCATTAAATTGGGTCTTAAGAATGAATAATTTAATTAAATCACAAAATAATGGAATTAATCTATAGCTATAGTGTGGCTAAGGAGGGCTTTGTTGCACAGCACATCAGAAGGGTAGGTATAGTCCTTGGGTATCGGTTACAGAAAATCATCAGGATGTACTTTGACTGATTGTTGATACGGAGATTTCAGTATTTTCATTTTTCCTAATAGGTCACATTACTTAGAAAGGGTTCTTCGAAAATTAGTTCATACTTTAAAAATCCTATAAATATTGAGGATATTTTCTTAATGCTTTCAATATAGCATGCGGCTATATGTAACTCGAACGGGCTTAATCTGCCTTTCAGTATAAATTTTTTGGGCGTGAGAGGGGAGAGGTGTGAGGGCAAGCAATTTATATCGTGGATACTTCTAAATTACTTATGTAATAGAAGGTGGTAAACATGGATTTAGAGGTAATAACACTAAATATAAAAAAATTGGAAGAATAATTTATTAAATTATTGTTTTTATGTGGTTATTGGTGATGTTATGAATAATAATAACTTTTTTCTTGATGAATTTTACCTAAAAAAATTGATCAGATAATTTTCTTTAAATGTCATGCATACATAAATTTGACAGTTTGAAGGGATCGGTATGTGCATTTTTCACAAGGTTAAAGATCGACCATAAATGTGATAAACGGCAGAGGATCATTGAAAAATGAATGGATTTAAACACTACATGTATGCACGAAAAAAAGTATCGCTGCGGTTCTGCTGACAGGCTGTATTGAGCATTGAATGCAAATGATGTAGTAATTGTCTACAGGCTATAGGACCAGCATGAAGAAGAATGAAATGTAGTTGCCAATTTATAACCTTGGTTGAAAAGCATAGCATTGTTATTCGGAGAAGTGAGGTAAGCCATCCTTCTCTTATTCATTTAAAATGATTCTTACTCAACTGATCTCGACTCATGGGCTGGTTCCAATTAGACGGATAATAACTTCCATCCCCTATCTTTTTCTTACCATATTTCTTGCATTTAATCCCTTCTTTGGAGATTTGATTCAGCATCACTGTTGTCGGTTGAATCAAATCAATGACATAGTTCGTTGGTTCAGGAAAAGCAGAAGAGGCTGCTTTATTGCAAAAGAGAACATTCGGATCAAATGGATTGGATTGCACAAAAGCCATGATACAGCCACAGAGTAATTCACCTGCATGTAATCTGTAACATCCATTCAGGTCATCAGACGAAGATTAATCTGAAATTTAAGCACTAAACGCCATAAATCTATGTATGGGCAGACTTTTTTGAGACATATGTTGATAAACATGCGGCAAGTTACATTGCTTAAAAGTCTATCTAAGTTAACGATCTATGTAAGCGTCCGCTGAACCCCATGCCTATTTTTTAATTTGAGTTGGATTTCCAGCGATGTGGCAGTAATTCTTCTATTTGGGTCGCTTTATGTGTCGGCAGCCTTTTCAGCACATCACTGAGATAGGCATACGGATCCAGCCCATTCAGCTTTGCTGACTGGATTAAAGTCATGATATTGGCCGCTCGTTGACCACTACGCAGCGAACCTGCAAATAGCCAGTTCTTTCGTCCCAATGCCCAGGGACGCATTGAGTTCTCTGCCCAGTTATTGTCAATGGGTAGATTGCCATCATCCAGATAGCGGCTTAAAGCTGACCAACGCTTCAGCGTGTAATTGATGGCCTTGGCGGTGGGAGAACTCGATGGTACCGTCAGATAATGTTGGTTGAGCCATTCATATAGTTGTTGCATCACCGGTTGGCTGTGCTGTTGTCGGTATTCGCGGCGCTGTTCTGCTGTACTATCGGTCTTTTTCCTGAGTTCTGCTTCTATGGCATACAGTTTCTGAATCAGCACTAATGCCTGTTCAGCGACCTGACTTTTTTTGGTCACATGCAGTTCATGGAATTTACGACGCGCATGCGCCATGCAGCCCACCTCAATCACCTGGCCTGATTTAAAGCGTGCTTTATAACCACTGTAATCATCACAGACTAGATAACCCTGCCAGCCTTTCAAGAACTCTGCAGCATGCTGGCCTGAACGGCTATCCTGAAAGTCATAGATCACCGCTTGAACTGGATTGTACTGTGTGGTGGCATAGGCCCAGACATAACCTTTCTTCGGTTTTTTCTCATCATCACCCATCCGCATAATGGTGACTGGTGTTTCATCTGCATGCAGCACCTGCTGTTGCAGCACCACCTCTTTTAAGGCATTGGCCAGAGGTTCCAGTTCCACACCGCAGCGACCAATCCAGTCAGATAAAGTAGATCTGGACAGATCAATGCCCGCCCGCTGATAGATCAGGCGCTGACGGTACAGCGGCAAATGATCGGCATACTTCGATACCAGCACATGGCTGAGCAGTTCAGGTGTGGCAATGCCTTTATCAATCACATAGGCGGGCATCGCTTGCTGAGTCAGGGTGTCGCACTGATCACAGACCCATTTGCCACGGACATGCTGTTCCTTGTAGAACTGTGCTGGTCTGAAATGCAGTTTTTCACTGATATCTTCGCCGATACGACGTAACTGGCAGCCACAACTGCATTGGGTTGATGCAGGTTCATGCTCAATACGGATGGTGTGTAGATGATCCGGCAGCAGTCGACGTTTAGGTTTGTTGACTGTGGCTTTCTCTGTCGCTGCATCGGTTTTATCTGCATTCAGCCGCTCCAGTTCCAAATCAACTGCTGCGATATCTTCTTCGACCGCTTCGTCCCATAGGTGGATTTGTTTTGTGGTGAGATGTTCGTTTTTACTGCCAAATTTGTGCTGTTTAAATAGTGCGAGCTCATGCTCGTATTTTTGCGTGAGAATGGAAAGATGTTGAACTTTGGCATCCAATTGCTGGTTTGATTTTTCTAATTCTTGATTTGATTGTGCCAGAGACTGATGCTGCATTGCCAACTGTCTGGTAAATTCCAGCAGTTGTTCATGGGTCAGTTGGCTTAAGTCTGGCAGCGTATTCATGACCGCAGTATGCCTGAGGTCATGACGCAGAGGAAATAGAACGTTTGGAGAATAGCAGAATGGACCAGCCTAGTTTAGAGCATCGTCACCACCTGCTGTCGTCCAATGCGCTGCCAAGGTAAACCCTGGATCAGTGCCTGTAACTGTTCCGGACTGATCGCCATGCTTTCACCCTGGTGAACCTGCGCCCAGTGGAATTTTCCCTGTTCCAGCCGCCGGGCACACAGCCAGATGCCCAGTCCATCATGTACCAGCACTTTCATGCGATGGCCACGTTTATTACAGAACAGGTAAGCACAATGCGGTTTAATGTAGCCAAAGGCTCTCACCACCTGAGCCATGATAGTATCCATCCCTGCTCGCATATCCAGAGGTTGGGTAGAAAGCCAGATTTCATCAATGCGGATCATGTTGCAAGTGCCTTGAGTAATTCTGCTAAAGCAGATATTTCTGATACTTGCCATTTCAAGCCAATTTCTGCTTTTGAGTGGGGTAAAGTAATTTGAACCGTTAACATGTCAGTAGGAGTAGGATCTAATGGTGCAGAGCAAGATAAGGCAATAAATGCAGGTTTATTCGGTAGTGGTGAGCGATCATTCCCTGGCTTACCATCAATTAAGCGAATCCATTTGGATACAAGATTTGTATTCAATCCATGTTGCAAAGCGACCGAAGCAATTGAAACGTCCGGTGCTTTACAAGCCTGAACGATCTGCTGTTTAAATTCAGCACTGTATGTTCTTCGTTTTTTCGCAAGAGATGCGATGGATGTCTGGTGATTTGTAGTCATAAATTTTAGTCCCCACTTGTTTTTAAGTGGGGACTAAATTAAGGCTTATAGGATGAATTCATAAGGTGTGTTCAGCGGACGCTTACCCTAAATTACCCGAAGAGTATTAAGATTTCTAAGAATCGTGATTGTTGGTTTATTTGGGAAATTAATCAGTGGATTGAAGCAAAGATGATGGCTCATTAAGGATTGTGGGCTTCGACTACTTAAATTTTAGGTATTTTGAATAAAGCATATTTCAAAAATCTTAATTAATGGATTTAAATTACCATAAAAACCTTCAATATTGGCTTGAATCCATTGTTGTTGAGAGTCAATGCGAGACCAATCAATACCATAACCACAATGAGCAATCAGATGCTCAAAGAAAATCCGTTGTGTACGTCCATTACCTTCACGGAATGGGTGTATGACATTAAGCTCACAATACAAGTCGGCAAGTTGAGGAATCAGTTGTTGTGGTGCTAAGCCTTGAAAGTATTTTTTTTCTTGAAGCGGTTTGAGTAGTTTATTGGTTTCAATTTCAATACGGGAAAAATTACAAAAACGGGTGTCACCTTTGGAAATATCGATTTGTCTTAACTTTCCTGCCCAGTCGTATAAGTCGCCAAAGAGCTGCGCATGAATTGATTTTAAGTATTGTAAGTCGTAAGGTGGTTCAGCATATTCAATTAAGTTACTTGCCAATCCAGACAGTTCTAGTTCAGCTTGTTCTAAAATTTGTTCATCATGAATATTGAGTTTGTTCTTTAGGATATTTGTGCCAGGGTAACAATACAGGCTGTCACCCATTTCCCCATATTTATCCATACATGCACCTGACTAAGTTTCGGGTTGCGAATACTTCTTATATTTTTGCAAGATTTCAGCTTTACTTTGTTGATTTGTTTGAGCTGTCGTTGTAATGCCTTCAAGCTTTAGGCTGGCTTGATAGTTTTGCGCACGTGTCGCTTGAATATATTTTTTTTTCTGTTCAGTGGTTCTGAGCATTTCGAAACTCCATTGATGCTACACGTGAAGTAAGTATAGCAGAGAATCTTTTTGATCAATGCTGCATACACAGCATTTCAAAATGTAATACAACGGTATTGTTTCATGTAATAACAGAAAACTAAAAAAAAGTGGAAGAATTTTTAAAATTTAGACCACCCATGATAAGTAAACCATATGTATTTGTTGATAATTGTAATTTTGAGAAAATTTAGTTGATAAATTAAATGAATTTTAATATACAAAGATATGCTCATTTTTTATATCGATAAAAATGTTAAAATTTGACTATTTAGTAAAAAATATAGAGATATTTATGGGGCAATTTATCATGCCCTTTTGCTTTGAGCGACAAAATGTTCAATTTAAGATAGTAAAAATTAACTCAGAACTACTGAAAATCAAAAAGATTAAACAGAGCCAGAAAGTAGTAGTACAAGCAAAGTTCAAAATAATCTATGTGAAAATTTGGCAAAAAATATTGCTATTAATGCAAACGGAGCCATGCTTACGTGTACATTCTAATTATGTTGCAATCTTACAGTTGATACATAATCTTGATGATTTTATCGAAAAATCACAGCAACACTTGTGCTTTGAGAGAAAAGCTCAGAAAGAGCTGGATGCTAAATTTTTTGCTAGATTTTTTAAGCTGACAAAGAGTTCAATAAAAGATCAACTTTTACCAAATTGTTCAGATCGTAATGAATTTAACCAATGCAATTTGATAAAAAATTAAGCGAAAGCGAATATGCCAAAGATTGAAACAGAAGAGCAATTCTTAGATTTAGCAGAAAAATTCCAAAAAGATTATTGTTTATTACGCAATCATGTTGTGAATACACAATTTGTCGATCTATCAGATGATTTACGTGAAAAATCCCATGCTCTATATAAGGAAGCACAACAGATATATGGCTATATATCTAGTTCTAGACAATTAGGTAAATATTATTATCTAGCTTCTTTAAGTTATTTTGCATGCCCGACTACTAGTAATACTCAAGAGCTGTCGTCTGAACGTTATTTGATTCTACAAGCGAGTTTTTTAACATATCGGCAGTATCAAGAATTTGCAAAAATTGATAAAGCTGAGAATAAGCAAAAACATGTTTGTGATCTCTTTCGCTATGTATCACGATATGTTCTGGATTCTAATCATGCTGAATTATTTCAAGAATGCAGTGAGCTACTAAATCGCTATGTCATGTACGAACGTAACTTGAAAAAGGAGGATCGTAATCAACTTTTTAATATTAAAGATTTCAAACAAGTACAAGCCATAGAGTATTTATCGGCTCTATTAATAATTTTTAAAAGACTTGATGATCGTCGTGTTGTTCATCGTCAGCGTAAGTCAAAAAAAAGTAAAGTTTTGCAATGGCCGACGAAAAATGAACTCAAAAAATTTCGTGAAATTAAAACGGGTAAGCAAGTAGATATTGGACATAACGCAAAGATCAGTATTTATGATGCCGCTCTTCACAAAGATGAAGAGGGTGAAGTTGATCTATTAGATCCTGAAATGGAGTTTTATTCAGAAGATGAAAAGTCTAAAAATTTAAATTATATACTCAGCGATAATGCGACGCATCTAATGCGGCATCGCCAGCGCCGTCATGCTCCTTTTGTTACAAATCCACATTATTTGGCGCCAGATATACTGAAGCAAATTGTTTATGTGTTGAGAACCGAGTTATCCGGGCACTGGAGGGATGCTGCAATCGCTGCAGCATGTTTATTGTCACTTTTGACGGGATTATCACCCGTCGCACTGATGGATTTTAACGAGCTTATTCAAGATGGAATTTTGATCCAGAATGGTTCAAGTAGACGTCGCGAATATTTACTCAAATTAAATCTTAAAATTACAGAGCAGAAGATTAAGAGCTTAAATCATGTGCGGTGGAATGAAGTGATGACACATCAACTACATTTACCTTCTGCTTGGTTTGACTATATAGAACAAGCATCGAATCCACTAATTTCATCAACACACATTAATACGAAACTTAAGAATTGGCTTGATAATCGGTTTGTAGGTTCGATCACTGTAGAAAAACTGCAGGCTCAATTATATTTTCATATATATTATGAAACATATAATGAATATCTTGCTCATGTAATTGCTGGGCGGGATAGTCAGCATCACATGCCTGGTATCTATTATGGCGGGCTACCGAAAACTCAACTCAGTAGCACATATCTAGCCTTTTTAGAAAAAGCACTTACACCACATTCCACACATTTTACTGAAGACACGGCTGAACTAAAAATATTGCAACAACAATTCAAAGTACAATCTGCATTATCTATAGGAAGGATAGGGAGCCAACTGGCACTTGAACCCAATTTTGTGAAAGAGCAATTCCATATTTTACATAGACATTGTCACGAAAACATCCAAGAAGATAAGCACATTATTAATCAACTTAATGCATATGCGTGTTGGATGTGGCATATCAGTTTGTTGAGTTTGGCAAGTCGGCCTAAAAAAAACCTGTTGGGGAATTTGGATGATTATTGTGTTGAGCTCAAGCTTTTATATGTGAATGATAAAAAAAATAGTAAAGCAAGAAAAGATGGTCGTTTTATCCCTTTATCTGATTTTTTCATAAAAACACTGCAAAATTACACTGCCTTTTTAGAACAAATTATTGAAGCGTACGGTTCATTTTTTAGACAAGTCTTTGCAAAGAAGAAGATAACTGTAAATGATCTTTTTGGTAAGGTCATTTTTAGTAAAGATATCTTGCCGATAACTGTCAAAGAATGGCAGAGCAGGAAAATTAAGTTAATCCCTTTATCGAGAAAATGGGTGAATTCATATATGCAAGGAGTCTTTCCAAAGAATATGTATTCGAATTGGTTACGTCATTTTGACATGAACTTTTTGATGCATGAGCAGCAAGAGGGTAAACCAGCATTAGCTTTTCACTTAATTCAGGCCCTGTATGGTCATGACCAACGTGACCGAGAGGCTTTTCATCCGCATTCTTCACTTATCCCGAATGTCTATGTACAGCAAGCCCGCCAGCAATTGCAAGATAATGTCAAATCTTTATCGATTAAACACTTAGAGCGAAAATAGTTGTATGCAAAAAATCAAAGAACTAATAAAACCACAACTAGATGATCTATTTGTTGATATTCATAAAATGGTGAAAAAGTCGCTAGATAGACAGCCTTCTCCACCTGAAGTATTGACGAAAGAAATGCAGCAAAAACTTGATCAGCAGATCGCTGAAAAATGGCATGACATTAAAGATAGTGTTGATTGTTTGAGTCAAAAGTTGAGCCGAGACGAACAATCAAAACTGATGCAATTTACTGAAGATGAATTTAATAAAAGAAGGAAGCAATTCAACCAGAATGTAGATAAAAAATCATACAGAATTAAGCTAAATCCACATACTAAACGGATCGTACTGCCTAGAAAAATTGAGAGTACAGAGTCACGGTTAGAACAGGGGCATCTACATATCCATGTACTTAAGGAATTAAGGCAGTATTGGCAAGATTCATTTGAATATTGGAATGAACCAAAGTACTTATGGGGAAATTTATGCTTAAGTTTTATATATATTTCAGGCTGTGCAGATGAACAGCATTTGATTGCTATTCAGAAGCAATTGCAGGAGGCCATTGAGCTTGGTACAGATCTGAATTGTTTTCGGTTATACCATTCGGACTACAAAAAAATCACTAATCCATTGTTACTACATTATCGTGTTGAAAACTCTCAATATGGCAACGATGTAGAACAGGGAAAGTTGTACCAATGGAAACATGTTTTTTTTAACCCATATGCGCAGTTCATTTTGCAATATTTAAAAAAGTTGAAAGCTACTCAGAAAGAATTTTGTCTGCAACATTCAGTTGAAGATTGTATTTTAGAAAGCTTGAGTAAGATAGGCAGGAAAAAAAGTCTTGGGGATCTGCAATATCAAATTAAACGCCGTGGATTTCGTGCATTTAATGATGTGCAAATGGTACTCGAATTTAATCCAAACCTCAGCATAGATATATTTTTGAGTAATGTGCTTCAGCAAGAGATTAATACTGTTGCTTTAAGGCCATCCGAATTTAGATTGCTGTGGAATAATGATTACAATCAAGTCACAGAACCAGATAATCGCCCTATTCATTTTGAACAAGAGCAGTTACTTCCTGAAGTTCCGACTGTTCAAAGCAAATTACAAACGATTCCGTATGAGTTGATGTTGTTTGGTCAAAAGAAACGTAAAGGTCAAAAAGTTGAGCGTTTAGATAAAAAGAGGAATAAAGAAGAACGCACGCTACGTTTTTGGCAAGAAACTAGAAGGGTGTTAGAGGAGAAGATAGTTGATGCTAATACGGAGGAAAAGTCTTTAATTGATGCTCAACTACGCTTAATTCACTGGTTAATGCATTTAAAAAAACGAGGGCTTCAATTATCAACTATTGAAAGCTACTTAGGATCGTTTGGCAAAGAATTTATATTTGAGATTTGGCTCAATAAATTAGATTTAAAGCAACAATCCATAGATGACTATGAGGATTTATATCGGCAGCTATTGAAATACAGCAGTGAACGTGATGAAAAAGCAGTTCAACGAGATTCGGTGAAAGGAAAAACCTCTCGTAAGATGCACCAAAGCGCAGAATACCGTTTTGGTCGCCTAAAAGATTTTCATCAATTCTGTATAGAGAATTATGATGCTCCAGGGGTATTGGTGTTACAGAATTCAAGTTTTAAGCATTTACAAATTTGCAATGCACGGCTAGTGAGTCCTTTGCTATTTGGCAAATTATTGGAAAAACTAGAAAATTTAAGTCAAGAGCCAACGGCATCAGAGTGGGTCGATCATCTGAGTTGTTTAAAGCTGATGTATTTACTAAGTTATAGAACTGGACTTCGATTAAATGAAGTTCGTTGTCTTAAAATACAAGATATTATTTGCCCAGAGCTACTTTATAAAGAAAAAGAAAATACAGTTTTTAATAATATCACGCTTCATATCCAAGACAATTCATATCGCCGTCTGAAAACGCGAAGTGCGAATCGTCAAATACCATTGAAAATTGCATTGTCAGAACATGAGTTTTTAGTAGTACAACGTTACATACAACATCGTTATGAGCAATATTTGGTTAATCAGCAGGATGATCTACTTTTTAGTGTGAATCATCGTGTATTAACTGATCAATGTATCAGCAAAATTACAGTAGATTTGTTTAGTCAAATATTAGGTATGCATCATGGCTTTAGTTTTCATACATTACGCCACAGTGCTGCTAACTATCTAGCAATAACTTTGCTCGGTTCAAAAGAAATGATCAAGACCTACACAGATTGTCCTTGGGTAAAAGCAAAAAAGATGAGGGATTTATTGTTTGGTATGAAAGCACGTGCTCAAGAAGAGATTATTCAACATAAATGGCAGGTGCTCGCCTCTTGGATGGGGCATAGCAGTATTGAGCAAACGGCTTCAAATTACCTTCATGTTTTGGATTTATTAGCAGTCGATCGAATTTATAATTCGCCGTGTATCATTTCAAAAAAAGTATTAGAACAGTGTTTTAGTCCAGTGAAGTCAAGTACAGACTACATAAACCTAAATCGTTATACTCAGCAGCAGAAATGGTTTAATTCTTATCAGCAAACACAGCCAGTTACGATGGCTGGCCGACAAGAAAAGAAGTTTAGTATAGAGAAGAGTACTCTGACACCTTTTCAACGTTTGATAAGTTTTAGAGAAGGTCGTTTAAGCGAAGATACCCAAGCTCAAGAATGGATGCAACGATGTCAATGGATGAGCACTAAATGGATGGATCGCCAAAAATTTAATTTAAAAACGAATTATGTTTATAGTAAGAATTTAGAAGAGAGTTGGTTTGATGAACTTTACGAAAAGGCTAAAAAACTGACTCGTCCAGATGAAATAATTCCTCTCCTTGATTTTCATTATAAAGATGATAGGCAGCAAGATGCACTGAAAGAAAAGAACATGGTTAAGGCGCTTAAAATATTATTATTATTTGGAAAACTGCGTAAGAATTTTCTACATTTTCAATGCCGAATGAAAGGTGATGAGCAACAAATTGTTAATTTTATTAATGGTATAGAGCCAATGTTAGGAGATCATCTGTATTTAGAAAAACAAAACTACCCAGTTAATTTGGATGCTCCTGAGCGAACCGTTAAATTTAGTTTTCAAAGAGTTGTCGGCTCTAACAAAAAAAATGTTACTCCGCTGGTTATATTTAATTTAATGTTAAAAATGATGCAAAAAGATGAACTCTGGATCAAATAGCCTAAGCATGTTAAAGGGGAATTGTTTAGAAATTTCCCTGTTTATAAGTAAACTGCCTTTATGAAAAGCACCATGCTGACTTGGATTAATAAGCGGAATGTAGTATCACAGTTTGATCGCTGGATTTACGAAAATGGTGTGAAGATTAGCGGTATGGTAAATCGATGAGCTAAAGTGTTGTAGTCCAAACTCGATCTGACAATTACCCATTTTTTAGTGTGCCCGTCAGGTTAAATTTGAACTGAATTTTTCTCAGCCCAAATTCATTTCCAATCAAGTTATGTTTCAAGTGGCGTGCGAACACTGCACAATTTAATTCACGGTGCCTAAGACAGGTATCAACTTCGGACCAGCCATTCTAGCTTTGCTAATGATTTCCACCAGCTCATCATAAGTCAGTTCAAACTTATCCTCACTATCAAATACATAGACCATATTCTTGCCTTCATGTTCAGGTGGAGTAGGTGGTACAAATCGTTTCGGGATAAGAATTTGTGCGAGTTGTTCGTCAGTTAATTTAAATAAGTGCATGTTTTTATCCTACTCTTGGTAAGTCAGACCATTTGGTTAAATACGAAGGTGATCTAAGGTTTTGATTCATGTGCCATGTGGCTTCTTTATTGTTGGCAATGCCTAGCGTGACGAGATTCTTCCCAAACCGTTCACTGATGGCTTCGATGGCATCTGAAAGCCTTTCTCGCTCTTGCTTATGTGAATAGTCCGTGAATAGATCGGGCACAAACTTGGATTGATCTGTAATTTCGAGCAGCACGATTCCCGCCTTTTTATACTTAAAGCCTTTCTTAAATATCTGATCGATGCCTTTCATCGCGGCCTTGGTGATGAGCAGTAGATCATCCGTATGCTCATGCATTTGAACGACGATGTAAGGCGAGTAGCGCTCTGTATTATCAAAGCGACTGGTTTGGATATACACGCCGATCATCTTGCAGATTGAGCCATCTTCCCGCATTCGTTTCACGGCTCTGGCCACATAAAGCCGAACCGAAGCTTTAATGTCATCCATTTCATACACTGGGTTGCCATATGAACGGCTGCTGATGATTTGCTTCTTCGCTACAGTATCATCACTAAGGTCAATACAAGAAAGGCCCTGTAGCTCAAGCACCGTCTTTTCCATCACGATACTAAACTGCTTTTTGATTTCTTTAGGATTGGCATTGATCAGATCCAGCACAGATTGAACACCCATAGTATTGAGCTTCTTACAGTTCTGTCTGCCTACGCCCCAAACCTCAGACACATCAACCTGCGCGAGTAGCGTTTCTGTAGAGCATGGGTCCATATGGGCCAGATTACAGACCCCATTGAAGAACTTGTTTTTCTTGGCGAGATGATTGGCAATCTTGGCTTCGGTTTTAGAGCGACCAATTCCAATACAGCAGGGTAGGCCTAACCAACGCCAAGCCTTAGCCCTCATGTCTTGAGCATATACAGTCAGGTCAAATAGATGCTCGTAAGCTGTGAGCTTCAGAAAGCATTCATCAATGGAATAGACCTCTTGATCTCCTGGTGCAACATAGTCCCCAAGCAGCTCCATAAAGCGCTTGGACATTTCGCCATATAAGGAGAAATTACTGGATAGCACCTGAATGTTATGTTGTTTGATCAGCTCTTTAATTTGGAATACAGGAACACCCATCTTGATGCCTAAGTCTTTCGCTTCCTGGCTTCTGGCCACGGCACAGCCGTCATTGTTGCTGAGCACAATGGTTGGGCGATCATTCAAGGCAGGATTAAACACACGCTCACACGAGACGTAGCAATTATTCACGTCGACTAACGCGAATATTTCATTTTCACTTTGCATGGTTATTCTTCTTTTTATGAGCGGTGATAAATACGCTTTAAATTAAAAGTCACCACACCCCAGATTGATATGGTCTGACTATCATCAGGAATGATGTGATTGTAATTCGAATTTTCAGCCTTCAACCAAAGTTCTGGAAGCGGATAATCTTCATCTCCAAATATTTCTTTGATTTCAGACTTGGACATCTTATTGGTGATCATCAGCCGCTTAATGGTCGAGGCATTGTCATCAATCAGGGCAACCACGATATCGTAATGCTTGGCTTCAATACTGCGATCAATAATGATTGGATCATTAATCTCTAGGCCAGCATCGAGCATGGATTCACTGTCTACATAGGCAATAAAAGTAGAAATAGGGTTGTGAATCAGGAACTCATTCAGATCGAGTGCTTTGTCTTGCTCATCCTTGGTGCTGAAGGCCGGACCTGCAGGAATACGCTCTAAAGAGACGGGAATAGATACTTTGGATTTGGGTAGGACAGCAGTAAGCCCTAATTTTTCAACAAGCTCATTTTGAACAGCGATTTGTTCAAGCACGGTGTTGATGGTAGGACTTGGTTTACCCTCTGGACCCATGAGCTCTTGTAAAGATGACCATGCGTCGTCAGAGAAGTAAATAGGCAACTTCTTAGACATGAGATACTCCTACGCTACGAGGCGTGTTTGGAAGTAGAATTTGTTTAAATAGGATATTACTAACAGCGTTTAAAATTCAAATTTAAAAAGTTGTGGATAAACAAGGATGCGTCAGAATAAGACGTTTTGTTTCTGCTCATCGCGTGGAAATGTGACGAATTCATCGGGCATTTGAAAGAAATATTCATGCGCATGTTCATGATCGGCTGTTAGCCAGTCTTTTCTGTACTGTTCTGGAATAACGATGATGGATCGCTTCTCATCCTTCGGTGCATGGAATTGTTTCATAAAAGGGTGATGGTCCGAATTGATGGTCAACATTGAAAAGGAACGTACCTTATTGCCATTAATCACTGCATCATCATAGATCCCTGCAACAGTAAAAGGCTGATCATCTTTACGCTTGATGGTGTACCAGTGTGGCTTGTCATTGATGTATTTCGGCTCATAAAATTCTTGTACTGGGACTAGGCAGAACTTGCTGTACTTCCAAGCATGTCGAAAGCTAGGCTTATCTGCTACAGACTCAGTTCTGGCGTTATAAGTATGACTGCTGAACTTCAATTCTTTCGCCCAGCTCGGTAGTAATCCAAACTTTGCAATATCAAGCTCTAAGTGATCTGAGCCGTTCAGAATGATTGGAGCATGATAGGAAGGGAATACATGATCCTTAAGCTCAAGATCAAACTGGCTTGTATCGACACCTAAGAGTGTCAAATTTCTTTTATTTGGAAATAGGTAATTTGAGCACATAGCCTGATCACATAACTAAAGAATTTATCTGAAATTGTATACGATGCTTTATGGAACACATGGGATTTATGGTGTCAGTTCAAGTAGGCTATATGAAAAAAGTCATGATGGGGCAAGTTACATTTTCAGTTAAAGTATGACTTATGGGATGCAAAACTACGTTGGGCGTGAAGTCATAAAAAAATTAATCAGGATTTTGCATAAATAGTGCGCCGTAAGGCGCATTATTTTTAAGGAAGGTTTGTATTACTCGACAATATATAACTTATGTTTTTTCTTCGGGGGCTCAACTTTAACTAAAGCATCAAATGTTAATTGATTAAAATCTTCTTCAGAGATTCCAATTTCATCAAGCATTTTATTTTTATCAAAAGATGGTTGTGAGGCTAAAACAGAGATAATTTTGGGCAACATCAAACTCTCATCTCGATGAGTTTCTTCAGGTTCATTAATGTTGTAGCCCAACGAATTGATCTTTATAGAGTTACTACGATTAACCCAATCACTAACTAATCCCAGCTTGTGAGCTTTATAGTTAATAGCCTTCAGGGATGTTCGCCAAATCTTTTTATACTCAATCATATTTTCTAGTGAAAAATAGCGTGGAGCAGTAGAAAGAAATGCATCTGTTGGCATTAAAAATTCAGATGAAAATTGATCCGCTTCAGTTTCGAGAACACGATTATCTTTCTCGACACGAATTTTTTTGTTATGCGTATGCATAACGATATGACCAAGTTCGTGTGCACAATCGAAGCGGGCTCTTTCGGCAGACTTAAATGTATTTAGAAATATGAAAGGGCTACCACTTTCATCATCAAAAAAAGATAGTGCATCAATTTCTCGAATTTCAGTCGGTAATCTAAAGACACGGATTCCCTTTAGCTCACACAACGAAACAATGTTATTAATAGGTTGATTACCTAAAGCCCATAAACCTCTCAACTCTGACGCTAGGTGATCGGCATACTTAGATTCACCCAAAAACTCAGTAATATCTAAATCAGGACGGTGAAAAGTAGGTAACTTTACTTTCTGATTTAAGTACTTGTTAATATTTATTGCTAAAAGAGTATATGCCTCATTAGCTTTTCTATGCTGTGCTTTAATACGAGCAACCGATCTATAGAAGATTTGGTCTGTTTCATGTGGTTGTGTGTCATTACCTGCAAAGAATGACTTGGGTAAATTTAATACACGGCATATATCATCTTGATCATTTTCATTGATTTCTTTATCCACGTCTAAAAGTTGCTTTACCTTAGAGATAGAGCAACTCAATTTTTCTGCGAAATCGGTATTGCTAAGTCCTCGTAATTCTTTAGCAATACGTAAACGATCTTTATTAAACACATTAACCTCAGATTAAACTACAAGCTGAATATCAAAATCATCTGGTTTAATTTCATTAGATGGTTCCAATACTGGCTTAGGATCAGTTTTTACAGGAACTGTATTATCTATTTCAAATGCAATTCTGCAAGTATGGTCACTTGGTAAAATTGAAATTTTTTTCGCTTTTAAGTCCTGTACGAAGCTAGTTGGGTATGCAAATTCAAAAGGAATATTTGGGATATCAATGTCTTTATAGGCTGGATGTGATGCTGAAGGAAAGTATAAAATCCATGTTCTCAATTTTGTCTCATCATCATAAGCAGACTGATTCTCCTTAATATTATTTAATGTCATTAATCCTTTTTCACAGTGTGCTGATACAACTTGATCAGCTAACCCCAATGCAATATTCCCGCTCATAAAGATAATTTGTATTTTCTTTACTGTATTCTCAATTCTTGGCTGGCTGTCATTGTGGAATATCCAAGCAGGATCAGATTGTCGAAGCAGTAAAGCAATCTGTTCTCCAATTTTTCCCCATCGTGCAATAAAGCGTGCACGGTTATAGTGAGTATTTGTTCTATAGTCAGCATCACCGATCATAATTGCGTTTCTGACTAACTCGAGATCAGGTAATCCTAACTGTTTAGCTTTTTTGATAGCATTTTCACCTTTGAAAAAATCACATGGCGTGGGTTCAGAAGGTTGGATTGATTCTTCATCAAGGAGATTTAAATTCATCTTAAAAGTTATCCTAAAGTAGCGAATGTCTTTTTTATAACATCTTTTGATGTTTTAAAAAAGACATTTTTTATAAATGTGTGCTATCTTCACTTACAACTTGATAATAAGAATTTTGGAGAAGAGACGTTGAGTAACTTATTCATTAATCATAAAAATTGTCCTGAATGCGGTGGCCGTATCAAAGGCTATTATTACTACTGTGGGCAGTGTGGTAGTCAAAATGTTGTAAACTGGAAGCACACGGGGATATTTTTGTTGATTGCTGGAAAGATTTTTCTGGTTGCTATGCTTTTTTTGCTAAAAAATTTTGTTCAAATCCATTTTTTTCACAAGTTTCATTGTGCTAATTTTTTAAATAATTCATAGAGGTTGATAGTAAAATGAAAGTTAAAGATTTAATTAAATAATTAGAAGAGTTTGATCTGGAATTAGATGTTTTAATTGCTAATGAAGAGAACAAAATCATTGGCATAAAAACCCTAGCCCGATTCTTTGAAATAAGCTATGTTTCTTTTGTTCATCCAGAGACACAAAGAAATGATATGGAAAGAAATGTTGAATTTACCTTTTTAGGAATGTCGACTAAAGACTCTAGAGTTATTGTTTTTATTGACGTTGTTCCATAATTTTCAAGTAGTCAAAATGAGTATACAATATTCATGTGATGCAAGAAGATACAACTGGATAGGATGGGCCCATAAGTATTTGAAGCTGCCTCGTGTATGATCATGGGGACTGTCCAAACAAACGGCTTTTGAGAGTGCTGCCTGATACGAAAAATAATATCCAAGAGATGCTAGCGGTAAATTTAGTGTAAAATTTAATGCTAGCCATCATTAAAACTTATTTAAAAATATGAAGTTATATCGCACAGATTGGAATATGTTTCCTAAAACGGTTATTGACCGTGGTCTTGGAGATGCAACCTCTCATTACATGTATGAAGCTGCTAAAGCAGGGGATGTTGAAAGTGCGTATATTTTAGCTAAAGATTTAGTTTCGGATGAGGCGATTGCTGAACTAGAAAGAATTATCGATGGTCGGGAAACTATTATAGTACCTGTACATGCTGAGGAAGCAGTCGGTCGTAATATGATTCCTTTAGCTACTTCAGCAGTTATAGCAAAGAAACTTGGGCTTGAAGTTGATACGAATATAGTTCAAGCTATAAAAGTATCAAGAACTGGCGGTGATGGGTGGCATAGATTAGCCAACCCACCAGCATTTGATGGGACAATAAACAATGATAAATGTGTTATTATTGTTGATGATACCCAGACCCAAGGTGGTACTTTTGCAGCATTAAAAGGTCATATTGAAACAACTGGGACGAATAAAGTTATTGGAGCATATGCACTGACGGGTAAACAATACTCATCACAATTAGCTCTAAGTAAAGAAACTCTTCAGCAATTGAGGGATGTATATGGTAATCTTGAAGCATGGTGGAAATCGATTTACGGGTACGATTTCGAAAGGCTCACAGAGTGGGAAGCAAAGTATATCCTCAACTCTCGTAAAACAGCTGACGAAGTCCGAGATAGAATCATTGCGTCAAAACAAACGTGATGCTTATGCACTTATGATGAAAATGAATTAATTATTATTTAATTAAGTTAAAAGACTGCTATATAGCGGTCTTTTTTGTTTTTGAGCTCTACAAATTTTAATGAGTACATATAGTTACTTTTATAAAAATGATAATAAAGGGTAGAGGAGGTCATCTAAGAATTTAAAGCACAAGACTTATTTAACATTGATGACAGAAAAAGTGAGTTGTTGGGAACTTAAAGAAGAGGTGGTACTTATAATGGTTACTAAAATACAAATACTTAAAATATTAAATATATAAAACAATATATTACAAATATATATGATGCGTAGTGTACGCATCATACATAAAGCGTTCTATTTTGATATAATTGATCCAATCAACCCATTGTTAGGTTTCATTTAAATTCCATGAGTCTTACTGAAATTAAAGTTCGCCAAGCTCATTGTAAGGAAAAAACCAGTTTTTTATCCGATGAAGATGGGCTTAGCCTGAAGATTGAGCCGAGTGGAAGAAAATCTTGGTGCTATCGCTATACAGATCCACAAACTAAAAAACGTCGACGCATTCAGTTAGGTCGTTATCCTGATTTATCGCTGAAAAAGGCACGACAAGTCAGAGATGACTTTAAAGACAATGATTTCTGTTTTGAACAAGATACTGCCTCTAATGTCATCACCTTTGGTAAGGTCGGGGAGGAGTGGTTACAGTTCAAACTGAAAAATGCCTTCAACGATCTACCCCGCTGTGGTGTACTACAGTTAGCAGAAAGATGCTTACAGCAAGATATTTATCCAGACCTTCAGGATCTACCTTTTCAAAACATCAAGCGTTATGACCTGGTTTCAGTAATCAAAAAAATAGAGGGACGCCAAGTAAAAGAACCTGTCAAGAAAGCTTGTAGTTATTTGAACCAAATTTATGACTACGCTGTAGCGATGGGTTATTGTGAATTCAACATCGCGCATGGTTTAAATAAAATCGCCATTAACAGTAAAATCAAGAAAAATTATCCGTATTTGAAAGCGGAGGATATATCTGATTTTAAGTATAAATTACAAAAATTGGATGCCCATCCGATTATTAAAAAAGCACTGCTGTTCAAATTACATACTGGCGTGCGAGGGGCTGAATTGTTATTGGCTGAGCCTCATCATTTTGATTTAAATGAAAAAGTCTGGAAAATACCTGCCTTGCATATTAAACAGTTTCGACGAAAAGTCATATTAGGCCATGAGATTCCCGACTTCTTAGTTCCACTTTCAGATCAGGCTTTAGATATTTTAAAAGACGTCATGCAATGGTCATACGGTGAAAAGTACATTTTTGCTAGCCCACGGAAACATAATCAACCGATTCATTTTAATACATTAAATATGGCTATACGTAAGATGGGCTATGGAAAACATCAATTATCCTCTCATGGACTACGTTCCACTTTTAGTACCATTTTGAATGACTCAGGTTTGTTCCAGGATAACTGGATTGAGGCACAACTTTCACATATTGATAAGAACCGTACCCGTGCCAGCTATAATCACGCTGACTATTTAGCCCAGCGGACTGAAATGATGCAGTGGTGGGGTGATTATTTAAGTACTGCTAAGTGAAAATCGTACTTTTATACATAGACTTAAAACATTATGGGGTTTCAAATGGATAGTAAACAATATACTTGCCGTGTTACATGGTCAGCAGAATATAATGAGTATGTTGGGTTGTTCGAACCACAAGCACTAGCCATTTGTTGTAATTCAGCTTTAAGCGCCCTTAATTCTTTCATGCGTTTATTCACTAGTGCAAGTTGCTGATCAATTAATGCATTAACGCTAGAGCAGCTTTCTTCTGGCTTATTTTTTAATTCGATAAGACGTTTAATATCATTGAGTGATATATCTAGGCTGCGACAATGCTTTACGAATTCCAATTGTTTAAGTGCTTTGCTATCATACAGCCTGAAATTACCTTCTGAACGATTTGGATTTAACAGTAATCCTTCTCTTTCATAATATCTAATCGTTTGTATTGAACAGCCCGATTTTTTTGACAATTCGCCTATTTTCATCAATTTCCCCCAGACATTTGACTCTATAGTTACTATAGAGTCTATAGTATAAGTATGCAACGAAAAGGATATATAAAAAATGACTGAGAAATATTTAAACAATACGAATATCGTTAATTTTGAACACAAAGATATCCAATCCTTGATCGATCAACGTAGGTGGAAAAACTTGGATAACTTCAACAAAATTGGTGCCGCTTATCAGTTTGTAAAAGATGAGATTTTCTTTGGTTATAATGAAAGCGATGATATTGCAGCAAGCGATGTGCTAGCAGATGGTTATGGACAATGTAATACTAAGGGTAATCTGTTAATGGCACTATTGCGTGGACTAGGCATTCAATGCCGATTTCATGGGTTTACCATAGACCAGCAACTACAAAAAGGTGCTATCCCAAGCTATGTATTTTGGTTAGCACCTAAATACATCATTCATAGTTGGGTAGAAGTTTACTTTGAAGGGCGTTGGATAAACTTAGAGGGCTTTATATTGGATGAGCAATACTTAAGCTCTCTACAGGAGAAATTTGACCAAGTAAAAGATGATTTTTGTGGTTATGGTGTTGCAACAAAGTGCTTTTCATCACCAGATACAGATTGGCGTGGAGAAAATACCTATATTCAAAAAGAAGGTATTCATGATGACTTTGGGCTTTATGATTCCCCTGATGAGTTCTATCTCGAAAAAGGGACTAACTTGTCGGGGTTCAAACGCTGGATATATCAACGCTTGATACGTCACTTGATTAATATGAATGTATCAAAACTAAGAAATAGAAAAGTACTAGAGGTACAAAATGCACAACCATAATCATAGTCATCAACATGGTAAAGATGACCGTATTGGTTGGGCATTTTTCCTTAATGTGACATTCACTATTATCGAATTTATAGGTGGTTGGCTCACTAACAGTACGGCGATAATGGCAGATGCAGTTCACGATCTTGGTGATAGTCTTTCAATAGGTTTTGCGTGGATTTTAAGTCGTTTTTCAGATAAAGAAGCATCAGATAAGTTTAGTTATGGTTATCGTAGACTTACTCTCTTTGGCGCATTGATAAACAGTATTGTTTTAATCATTGGCTCAATTTGGATTTTATTTGAAGCAATTCCAAGGCTGTCCAATCCTGAAATGCCTGTAGTCGAGGGGATGTTAGGGCTAGCGATACTCGGCGTTGCCGTTAACGGATATGCTGTATTAAAATTAAAAGCGGGTGAAACATTAAATGAGAAAGTACTGACATGGCACCTTCTTGAAGATGTACTTGGATGGGTTGCCGTTCTTATAGTCTCTATCGTACTGTTGTTCGCTGAACTGCCGATATTAGATCCCCTTTTATCAATAGGGTTCACGCTGTTCATCTTGTTTAATGTTTTCAAAAACCTGAAATCAACACTCGTTTTATTTCTTCAAGCTGCACCCGATAAAGAGACTCAAAAGCGTATTAAACTATCACTAATGGAATTTCCTGAAGTTAATGGTATCCACCACATGCACTTTTGGTCACTAGATGGTGAAAGTCACGTTTTAACAGCGCACCTTGAGCTGAGTGACAACTTTGACGTTAAAGAATTAATTAGGCTTAAACAAGAAGTTGCAGCTAAATTATCTTCCTATCATTTATCGCATACAACGATAGAGTTTGAGTTTTTAAATGAAAATTGTCGGGATGAAGCGCAGTAAGCTTTATCAATAAAATGTTGGGCATACAATATTAAAAGCAGCTTAATTAGGCATAACCTAGTAATTAAGCTGCTTTTTTTGATTTTAAATTTCGTCGGATTGCTGTTTGCTACTCTCAGAGCCATGCGCCCATTGATATAAAATAGGCAATACAAACAAAGTTAAAATTGTAGAAGATACAATACCGCCGATAACAACTGTTGCTAGTGGTCGTTGTACTTCTGCACCAATTCCAGTGTTTAACGCCATTGGAATAAAACCTAAACTTGCGACCAGTGCCGTCATTAAAATAGGTCTTAAACGAATGATGTGCTGAGTTTCCATCATTGTCTTGGCTTGATGCGGATCAGTCTAAAGCATTCTCAGGAATAGAGGAGCTCGTTGCTGATGTTGTCGCTGATATGATTAGCAATAATGAAAAAGTTCCTACACCACTCTCCGGGAAAATATAGTAGGCAGTTTGTTGTCCTTGTTCTCAGTGGTTCAACAAAAACTAGCCCTCGAAGCCGCAGAACGTGGCGTGGACATAAATTGTTTAGTATCAGTAAAAAGAGCGATGTAATTTTAGTACGAGTGAGTGATAGAGCAGGAACCTATGCTTCATATATTCAGTAAATGGTATGTTTTTGAATTAATAGGTATTTTTAAATAAAGCTTTCTTTGATTTAGTGCTTTTTATTTAATAAATTAATTTTAAAAACAACTTAGGCTAATTGATAAACACTATCTGGAAAGATTAAAAGAAAATATTTTTTAATTTCTGCTAATTCATTTAAGGCAGGTTCCCTTTCAAGCAGTTGAAATGTCCAAATAAGTACAGCCTGATGATTATCATAGCAAGTATTTACTCCAAGAAAATTAGCCATTCCATAACTTCTATTGATGTTCATTTCTTTAATTAATTGATTTCCTAAGTCACGAGCTTGCTGGCTGATCAATAACTCATTTGGTAACACGGCGGTCATCTCCACAAAATAATCTAATGCAGGTTCAATCCTTATATTTAAAAAGTTATAATTTAGTTGAAATGGATAAAATATACTTTCTATAAGTTGTAATAACCTGCTGTAGGTTAATTTTAGCAAAGTATTACTCAGTCAACAACTTCAAATAACCCACAGCAAGTTATTTTTTGTAAATTAATTTAAATATGATTACTTGTAAGTTATCTAGCCTCATGGGCGATAGAAAAATTTTAAAATTAAGTGAAGTGGTGCATGCAACAGGTATCAATCGCAACACGCTCACAAGTATGTATTATGACCGTGCTGTACGTATTGAATTACCAGTCGCCGATAAGTTGTGTAAGTACTTTAACTGTACGATGAATGATTTGTTTGAGTTTAAGGAAGAAGTTGAAGAAAAAGATTAACTTAATACTTCGTTTGATAAGTTTTTCGAAGAAAAAGACTAGCCAATACTTAGTTTGATAAGTTTTTCTCTGCAGATCTAATATTGAATTTTATAAAATATCATTACAAACAGATACTAATTTCATTACTTCTAAAATGAAATCAATCGAATGGTAGAGTTTTTTTGCTATTTGCATTTTAAGGTGGGATTTTGAGGCCTTGTTGCGCAAACCTACCGATAAGGTCTTATACAGCAATAGCCTACACCTAAATTTATCGTACACCGAATTGGTCATCCTACAATCATGCTTTGATCAATCATGGTAATTTTACAATTTGGTTTGATACTAAGATTCAATGATATTCGCAGTCACAATGAAAACATGGTCGAAATCAAACTTATTCTGACATAGCCATTCAGTGCTATCTCATGATTAAATCCTTATTTCGTCTTTCTGTATGCATGGTGACTGGCTTTGTCCAAAGCTTGATTAAACTTTGCGGATTAGATTGGACAGCTCTGGATTATTCAACCATTCGCAGAAGACAAAAGCATATTGATATTCAAATTAGCTATGAAAAGAGTTGCAATGGACTGCATCTACTCGTTGATTCCACGGATTTGAAGTTCTTAGGTGAAGGTGAATGGAAACGTAAAAAGCATTAGCCGAAATATCGTCGCCAATGGCGTAAACTTCATATTGGTATAGATACTAAAACCCTGCTAGGTAGAACACTATGGAAAAAATGGTCAGGCTATCATCGCCGAAGTTTGGTCGAAACAAAGATGCACTGCATCAAATTATTAGGCGATAAATTAATGGCAAGAAGCTTTCCTAGTCAGATGAGTGAAATTCATGCTCGCGTAGCAGTCCTCAACAGATTTACGGAATTAGGTCGACCACTTACCCAAGTTACGCCTTAAATTTGGCTCAATTAGGGGCGCTTTGCCTTTCAAATCTTTGTGCAACAAAGCCATTTGGAATATAAATAAGATTTAGTTAAAATTAACATTATTCATATAAATTAACATTATGTATTACATTTACTAATAATTTAAAATAATTAGTAGAAAAAAATTATGTTTTAATTATTTCTTTGATTATATAAGTTGAGAGTAAAAAATGATTAATACGGAATTTTCAAAGTGTATTTCTGCATGTACAAACTGTTCACTTATTTGTACTGAATGTGCAACTTCTTGTTTAAAAGAAAAAGATTTAGAGATGATGCGTGAATGTATTCAACGTTGTCTAGAATGTGCAGATATTTGTCAGTTATGTGTGCGTATGCAACAACATAACTCACCTTTCCTCAAAGAGATTTGTGAGCTTTGTGCTAAGATCTGTGAATATTGTGCGGAAGAGTGTGAAAAACATTCACATGATTATTGTAAAAAATGTGCTGAGGCTTGCCGTCAGTGTGCAGAAGAATGTCGAAAAATTGCCATGTAAAATACTTCAATAATGTTAATTATATGGCTCTAGACTAACATAATCATTCTGCTAGTCTAGAGCCTTTCCTAAAATTAACATAATACACCTTATACGAAGGCAAAAATGGGAGCTATAAGCTCCCATTTTTAGTCTTTAATTCGCTTTTTCGCTTCGTCATAAACTATGCTATCAGCTCGTTTTCCGACGGTAATGAGCAGGATAACTACCTGATCATCTTTAACTTGATAGACAAGTCGGACACCAGCTTTTAATAATTTGATTTTATAGCAACCTGCAAGATCGCCTCTAAGCATATTCTTTGGAATATGTGGCTGCTCTATGACTTTGGCTAGTTTCTTTTTAAATTGATCTCGTATAGCAACAGGGAGTTTTTCCCATTCTGCTGTAAAGTCCTTGTGACGTAAAAGCTTATAAGTCATCTAATGTGACTTCCTCAAACATCTCTTTAGGATCATTAATGCGCTTACGGACAAGAGCTAATAATTCTTCATCTTCTTCCGAAAGCAAAGCTTTTTTGACAGGCAGTTTCCCAGTCGTAGCAACATACTCAAGAATACTAGTGAAGAAATCAGTAGGTGCAATACCTTGCTCTTTAAGGATTGAATAAGATTTTTCTTTAAGGGCTTCATCGATCCTGAAGTTAACAGTAGCCATCATATTTCCCAAGTATTTAATGTACTAGGAATATTGTAATGCAAATTGCATTACAAGTCGACTTCGCATAACAACCATTATGTTAAATGGATGGCATTTGGGAGATATTATTTATTCTTTCAATAGGCAGAAACTTGCAGAATTTTTCTTAATTTGTAATCCTTGCGGCTAAGGGTGTCTAGCGTAGCTAAGACAGGTATTCGTTATAGTCGGGCCGCTATAATACGGATGACGAGTGCCTGTATGTTTAACCTAAATATCTTTAACAAGATCTCTAGCGAAGTATTGACCATCAAAAATGATCTTGAGCTGAATTCTGAGAATCAACTGATAACTAAGTATAAGACTTCTACTTCTGAAGATTATAAAAAAGCAATTATTTTGATCTTTAAAGAACGTGGCTATACCAGGTTAGAAATAGGTCAGTTACTTGAAGGCCAACTCTAAAGACTTCCTAAAATTAACATAATACACCTTATACGAAATTCTTATATTTTTTCTTTATTTTTCAATGGTATAATACAATCTTTAAAGCCCCTTTTCTCCAATCGGGGCTTTTTTATGATTTATTACGTTCTCTAATCCCCCCATTTCTCTTAGGTCTCTTTTGTTAGCGCTGACTGGATATTGACGGTCATTTAATTCACAGCTTTAACCAAATCGAACTATATACATTTTCAAATTTCGTACTTGAGCGAAAGTAGGAAAGTGTTGCCTGGAGAAAATAAGAAATGGGTTCTACACGACTATTGACCAATATTATTCAGCGTAAAGTCATGTTGCCAGAAGAAATGTCACCTTCAATGCAGCGTGACAATTTTGAAGTGGCACTGACTGATTTTGAAAAGCATCCAATCATCAAATGTTTATTTAAAGCGGATAACCAGCGTTCTACGGAATATTGGAGCGTGCAAGAAATTGCAAACTTTATTGAGGATTGCACAGAAGATCAAAACATCAATTTATGCATTTTGTATTGGAAAGATATACACAGCAATATTTACATTATTGATGGAGCACATCGTCTTTCCTGTATCTATGCGTGGATTAATAGATATTTTGCGGATGAGCAAGTCACTCAAGCACCTAATTTCAATGATCCACAAAAACAAGATATTCGTTACCTCCGCAATTATTTAGGAGATCTCGCTGATTTTCAAAGAATTTGCACTGATGCTGAATTTGCAGAAAAAAAGTCGAAGTTAGAAGATATTAAAATCAGTTTCAGGCAGGTACTGGGGACTCCGGAAGATGCGCGACGGGTATTTCAATCTATTAACTCAGATACTAAACGTTTAGATAAATATGAGGAATATCACCTAAGAAATCGCGGTAGTGACGCGTATTATGCGATCTATGCCTGTTGTTATATCAATGACAATAAATCTAACCTAGAAGAGCTCCAATATACACGTTTAAATGAGTTGATTGAGTTAGGGGAGAGGATCCACCAGTTACTTTTTTCGACCATTTTATTAGACAATGAAATGAGTCATGGCAAAAAAATTGGCCTGGTCAATGAGCTGATGAATATCATTGCGGGTGATCAGATTCATAATATTATGAGTCTGAATCAGGGGGAGCGCGTTGAAAACCTAATGTCGCATCTGTTGACCATTCTTTGCAGAATAGCGACGCCTGTAAAAAATGCTGGGGTTCCGAGTTTGGGCTTACATCCATACTTATATTTTTATAAGGATCAGCGTTTTCAGATTACTTCTTTTCTTGCATGGTTTTCAATTGTGTATGAAATTCATGAAAGCCGCATGCAGATTCATCATCGAAAGATTAGTTTCAAGGACTTCACCCGGGTACGCCGTAGTATTGAGTTCTTGATCGCCAATTTCCCCGTGGCGACCACCGAAACGGTCGGCAAGTTCGGCAGTGGTATCAAGGGCTATGATCGGCTACAAATTGTCTATAAAGCCTTTATTTGCTTAAGCTTGGAAATGGAGGTTGATTTTGATGATGAGGAATGCCTGAATACCTTTATTCTGTCCATGTCTAAGGCCTTCAAGTACATAAACTTTAACGAGTTTTATGTCGAAAGATTTTTGGGTGGTTATGATGATGCAGTCGTCAAGCATGTGGTGGGATATGTGGAGTCGATTAGTCCAATTTCTCGGTCAAAGCCCAAGGCCTTTTCGGCATTAACCAAGAGTCTGCTTAAGCACAATTTTCTGGTGGGTAATCATAACTTTTGCCTCATTTGTGATGGATTGATCTATCTTGATTCTACTGAATCGGATCATCGGATTGCCAAAGCCGTAGGTGGGCAAGGTGTTCTAGAGAATGGTCTGCTGGTTCATCCCATCTGTAATAGAATGAAATCAGATCTGAGTCTGGAAGAGATTAGAGCGGATTTGTTTGGTGAATTACTGTATTAATCAACAGAGCGATGAGCTCATTTTTGCAGATGTATCAATGATTAATCACATGATTTAACTTTTGATACATTCAGCCAATATGGTTATTTTTAATTCAGTCCAGAATCACAACCAGAAACTAGCTGTAGTTTCTGAATGACCGTCAAGGTCCTTAGTTTCGCCCATAGATTCCCTCTGTGGGCTTTTTTTGATCAAAAATTGTATAGATGCTCTAAAATAAACCTTTTAGCATTTCATAAGCAATTAGGATTAAGGCTGAGACCATCAGCACAACAAAAATGAGTTCCACTCTAGTTAACATATTAATTCCTTTTACTTTTCACTTAATTTATATAGCAGTTAAGTCGCAGCATCAATGACATAACATGACATGGAAAATAATCAAAAAAGATAGAATCTAGATTTTTATTACATTTACTATCCGTATACTTCAACAGCAGCTTTGAATGTTTCACTTAACCTTTAAACTTTTTCTAAAATTAAATATATTTACATATACA
Organism: Acinetobacter sp. CIP 51.11; assembly: GCF_000369665.1. GTDB lineage: Bacteria > Pseudomonadota > Gammaproteobacteria > Pseudomonadales > Moraxellaceae > Acinetobacter > Acinetobacter lwoffii_S. Next base: position 38,977 of record NZ_KB850127.1, on the reverse strand, counting down.
TTCTAAAATTTGATAGAATTTATTAAAACTTTAGATTCTAAGTGTAAATAATGAGAAGCGCTAATATTCGACGTGATGGCTACTTAAAATTTCTGAATACATGGCAAGACCGTGATGTCATTAAAGTACTTTCAGGTGTGCGTCGCTCTGGAAAATCCACCTTATTGGCGATGTTTCAACAAGACCTAAAAGCACAGGGTGTACAAGCCGAAAACATCATTGCCATCAACTTCGAATTTATGGAATTTGAAGAACTCACCGATTACCGTAAACTACATGATTATGTATTGTCCAAAGTTGATAAAAGTAAAAAAAACTATGTTTTTTTAGATGAAATACAACATGTTACAAATTTTGAGAAAGTAGTCGACTCCTTATATGTTCGGGATTATATCGATTTATATATTACAGGCTCAAATGCATTCTTTCTAAGTGGAGAACTTGCGACTTTACTTACAGGACGCTATATCGAGCAACACGTTCTACCTCTGTCATTCCAAGAATTTAAACAGTGGCATATTGAAAATAATCCGATCATCCAACAATTATCCAATCGTGATTTGTATGCTATGTATACGCACAGTAGTTTCCCTTATACGCTTGCTATGACTAGCCAGCAGGAAACTTATGATTACTTGCAAGCGGTCTATGCCAGTGTAATGTTTAAAGATGTTATTCCCCGTTTGAATACTGCCGATATTAACTCTCTCGAGCGTGTCGCAAGATATTTGGCAAGCGTGACAGGCTCACCTATTTCCATCAATAAAATTAAAAATACCTTTGTTTCAAGTGGGGTTAAAATTTCATTTGAAACAGTAAAACGCTATATTCAGGGCTTACAGGACAGTTTGTTATTTTATAGTGCCGCACAATTTAAAGTACGCGGGCGTGAGTTATTACAATCCTCTGAAAAATACTATTTAGTTGATGTCGGATTGCGCCGGATTATGTTGCCTGATGCTAATGCTGATCAAGGTCATATCTTAGAAAATGTGATTTATCTTGAGCTTGTCAGACGAGGTTATACGGTCTATGTAGGGCGGGTTGATGAATATGAAATTGATTTTGTTGCTGTCGATACTTTACAGAATTTAACTTATTATCAGGTGGCATTAGAAACGCTCAATGAGGAGACACTCAGCCGAGAGTTACGTCCATTACAGAAAATTTCTGATTCGTATCCCAAGTATTTGCTTACCTTAGACACGATAGGGACTGAAGCGAATTATAATGGTATTGTAAAAATGAGTGCTCTCGATTGGTTGCTATCTGAAAATAAGTAAAGTTGAGGGTAGACATGGATACTCTTATTTATTAATTAAAACTCAAAGACTTTTCAGCATCATTCAAGAATGTATTCAAGCATAATTTCTGCTCCAATTGTAATGGATCGATTTACCTCGATTCGATTGAGTCAGACTATCATGATTGAGCCAGAGTCGCTTACTGAAAGTAGCGAGAATTGCGCTGGAGTTTCTGAAGGATCTTAATATCCTTAGTTTGCCCACTCACCCATGTGGGCATTTTTTTTTGATCAAAATACAATGTTGTTTTTGCTAAAAAATGACGGCACCCACAATAAAACACAATATTCCAAAAATAACCCAAGGCCATATCTTTGCCTTCGGTTGTTCTAAATTCTGAGGATCATATTCCGTGTGTTCTTGCGATGTCGGTTGTGGAACACGGGTCTTTTTAGAGTAAGGCTGGTGTTTAGAGTAAGACAGTCCCGTACCTGGAATACCAACACTGGTTCGAGTCCCTTTTTTACCAATATTTAGAGAAGCACCAGGTTTGCCAATGCTGGCACTGCTGATGCCTTTATGGGTCAGATTAATTTTAAAACCCGGGAATAATTTAATACTTTTACGAAATCTAAAACCCATATTGCTCTCATTCTAAAACTTAGCTCAATTCACGCGCTATACCAGGATCCATGATCTGCTAGAGATCGTACTTTGACGGCTATCATCAGGATACTAGTATATTTTTTATCTGGTGATTGCAATACTACCTTTAAATACCGTCAAAAATGTTTACTGTATATTTGCTGTAGGGTAATCTTAAAGCTGCTATTTATTGACTGATTGGTATATGACGACAGATAAGCATGAAGTCCTGCTACGAATGCGAGCGATTGAGCTGCTTGCTTACTGGGAAGGTCGTTTGGTTACCAATCGTTTAATGAGCTGGTTTGGGCTCAGTCGACAGCAGGCTTCTGCGGATATCAAGCGTTACAATACGCTGTATAACCCAGATGCCTTGGTCCATGATCCCTCCGTAAAAGGCTATGTGCCTAAAGCCACGTTTCAACCGGTGCTGACTACCGTACATATCAATGAATATCTCAATATGCTGTCAGGTTTGGTTAGTGAATCGCATACCCTGATTGCGACACCAGAACCGAATCTTGCAGCAGTTCAATTACCTGATCGCAGTGTACGTCCTGAAGTGATTCGGGAAGTTTTGCGTGCCTGCCGAAACCAAAACACTTTAAAAATGATTTATGCCTCGATGCAGAATCCGCAGTGGCATGAACGCATCATTTCCCCACACACCCTGGTGTATACCGGTTTCCGTTGGCATGTCCGTGCCTATTGCCATCAGAGCAAGCAGTTTAAGGACTTTTTACTCTCCAGGATTGATCGCACACCTGTTGTGGTGGCGATTGAGTCAGTAGACCCTGTTCAGGATCAACACTGGCATGAAGAAATTCTACTGACGCTGATCCCTAATCCAAAATTGAATGAAGCTCAAAAAGCGCTGGTCGAAAAAGACTTCGGCATGCCTGATGGCAGATTACAGATTCCGGTGAAAAAAGCCCTGGCTCACTATACCTTGCAGCGATATCAGGCCGCGATCACGCTGGCTGAGGCGGAAGATGCCTTGAAATATACCTTAGTGTTACAAGGTTCAGATATCGAAAAGCTGTCGTCTTACCTGTTTGATCAAGCTTCATAGGAGATTGGCTATGTTAGAACAATTTCATTATGACAGTGACCTGATTGGTGGTTCCCTGATGGTGCGTGAAAGCCGGCTGATCGCGGATCTGTTATTACGAGAAGCGACTCCAGAACAATGGCATCAGGCCATTCAGATTGACAATATTCTGCAAAAAAGAACGCCTGCTTCAGCTCAACGCAATGCCACCGCTATTCGTAAGCGTCTGGAGCGCTTAGAGCCTGATTTCTGGAAAGCACTACGTGATGGGGATGATGAGCTGGCGACCCAGGTGGCTTTTTGTAGCGCACTGGAACGCAACCTGTTGCTGCTTGAGTTTATGGAAACGGTGATGAGGGATGCCTATATCTCTCAGGCGCAATACTTGGACAGTTATATCTGGTCAGATTTTTTGGATGAACGCTCACAACGCGATCCGGATATCTGTGATTGGAAAGAGTCCAGCAAGAAAAAAATGGGGCAGGTGGTGTTTCGCATGCTGGCAGAAGCCGGTTACTTAAAAAGTACCCGTAAGCTGGAGTTGCAGCGCGTGATCGTCAGAGCAGAGCTGCGTAGCCTGTTGGAAGAACATTATAAACAACGCATTAAAAGATCTATGGAAGTGTCGGTATGGACGCGTTAGTTGTAGAGGGGCAGCAATGAGTCAAACAATACATGAGCGTCTGAACCAGATTCCAGAGCGAATTCTTTCCACTGAGTTTCTCACTGGACAAGGATTGGGTAATGAAATTGGCTTCTGGATTTTTGATTATGCACCTGAAGATGAGCTGAAAGTCCGCGAATATCTTCATTTTCTGGAAGGGATGCTGGAGAAAAAACACAGTCAGCTGAAGGTGGTGAATATTAATCTGCTACAAGCAGTGGTGGATTACCTGGCTGAGCGCAATTTCATTGATAAAGCGATCCAAATGCAAAAAGCCAAAGGCGATGAGGCACTGCTCAAGGCTCTGAAAGGTCCACTGCATATGGATAAGTTTGCGCCGTATCTGGTGAGCAAATATGCCACCAATGAGCAAGATATAGTGTTGATGACCGGGGTGGGGTCGGTTTGGCCACTGTTACGTGCCCATCACTTATTGAACAGTTTGCATTCGTTACTGGGGCATAAGCCAGTGGTGCTGTTTTACCCAGGCTATTACGACGGTCAAGCGATGAGTTTATTTGGAAAAATTCCAAGCAACAATTACTACAGAGCATTCAGATTAGTGCCTTAAACACGGCAAATAGAAATAAGAATTCGGGGGAATGGATTGAGATGAACATTAAAGAACTTTTTTACAAGCCATTAGATCGTGCGATTAACGGGGTGGTCAAGGCAGATCAGAATGACAATACCACGGTATATCAGGAACTTGATGAGTATGTGGTCACCAATGAACTGGAAAAGCATTTTCGGGACTTTTTCCAGTCTTATGGCACAGACCTGAGCGATCCTTCGATTGCCAATCGTGTCGGCGTGTGGATTTCAGGCTTCTTTGGCTCAGGTAAATCACATTTCCTGAAAACCTTGTCGTATATTCTGGCCAATAAAGTGGCACGTGACGCGGAAGGTAACGAACGCAGTGCTGCAGAATTCTTTGATGAAAGCAAAATCCGGGATGCGTTTATCCGTGCGGATATTGGTAAAGCGGTTAGTCATCATGCCGATGTCATCCTATTTAATATAGACAGTAAAGCCAGCTCCAATGATGATGGTAATCCGATTCTGAATGTGTTTTTACGCGTGTTTAACGAATATCAAGGTTTTAGTGCTGACCATCCACATATTGCACATATGGAACGTCACCTGAGCCAGAAAGGGGTGTATGAGCGCTTTAAACAGGCTTTTGAAGAATCTAGCGGCATGTCTTGGCTAGAAGAACGTGACGGCTATCAGTTCTATCAGGATGATGTCGAAACCGCAATTTCCCAAGCCCTCAACTTATCTGCTGAAGCTGCGCATAAATGGTTTGAGGATTCTGAGCAGACCTTTAGTGTTTCGGTTGAAAACTTCTGTCAGTGGGTGAAAGAATACCTGGACAGCAAAGGACCCCAGCAACGCATGTTGTTCTTGGTCGATGAAGTGGGGCAGTTTATTGGCAGCGATACCCGCTTGATGCTGACATTGCAAACCATTACTGAAAACCTGGGTACGATCTGTAAAGGCCGCGCTTGGATTATCGTCACCTCACAGGCAGACATCGATGCTGTTTTAGGTGAGATGTCTTCTTCCAAAGCCAATGACTTCTCCAAGATTGCTGGACGTTTTAAAACCCGTTTATCACTGTCCAGTTCCAATACCGATGAAGTCATCCAGAAACGTTTATTACGCAAAACCCCAGAAGCAGAAGCATTGCTCAGATCGGTGTTTGAGCAAAAGGGCGATATCTTAAAAAATCAGATTACCTTTGACCGTTCAGGTCCAACCCTCAAGAACTATGAGGGGCCAGAAAGTTTTATTCATAACTATCCTTTTGCGCCGTACCATTTCCAGCTGGTGCAAAAAGTATTTGAAGAAATCCGTAAAGTCGGTGCGACCGGTGCACACTTGGCCTATGGTGAACGGTCCATGCTGGATGCGTTCCAGATGGCCGCGAATGCGATTGCCACAGATGAAGTCGGGGCACTGGTTCCTTTCCACCGCTTCTATACTTCAGTGGAAGGCTTCCTAGATACAGCGGTTAAACGTACCATCGACCAGGCAGGGCAGAACAAGACCCTGGATGGTTTTGATGTGCAGATGCTGCGTACCCTGTTCATGATCCGCTATGTCGATATCATCAAAGGCACATTGGATAACCTGGTGACTTTGTCGATTGAGAAAATTGATGAAGATAAGCTGGCATTGCGCAAGCGTATTGAAGAGAGTCTGCAGCGTCTGGAAAAAGAGAGCCTGATTACGAGGAATGGCGATGAGTTCCTGTTCCTGACCAATGAAGAACGTGATATTACCCGAAAAATCAAAGCCACTGACTTAGCAGCTTCAGAAGAAAATAAAGAGTTAGCCAATCTGATCTTTAAAGATTTACTGCGCGATCAGAACAAATACCGCCATCAAGCCAACAAGATGGACTATCAGATTGGTCGTTTCCTAGATAGCCATAGCCTGGATGGCAAGTATGAGAGCGATTTGAAAGTTGAAATCATTTCTCCACTGGATACGGAATACAACCTCTACACTGAAGCTTACTGTATTGGTAAAAGTACTCAGGCCGAAGGACAAGTGCTGTTTAAACTGGCAGACGATAAACAGTTCTTTAATGAACTGCGCACCTGGCTGAAAACCAATAAATTCATCCGCTTAAATGATGATGGCACTCAGTCCGATATCAGCCGTATTCTGGCAGACCGTGGCCGTGAGAATCAGGAGCGTAAAAAACGCCTGCGTGCCCGGGTCGAAGAAATGTTGCTGGACGCGGAAAGTTATGCCTTGGGTCAACATCTACAACTTTCATCTTCAAGTCCAACCACCAAGCTGGATGAGGCCTGTCGTTATCTGCTGGAAAACACTTATACCAAACTGAGCTATTTGCAGGTCTATCAGCAGGATGCCTGGCGTGAACTGAACGCCGTCTTGACTGTGGATGATATGGCGCAGCTCGGATTGTCTCTGGATGGCGGACAGAGCAATCCGAAAGCCCTACAGGAAGTGGAGCAGTACATTGCACTACGGGCCACTGGTACAGAGCGTATTATAGTCTCAGATGTGATAGACCGTTTTGCCAAACGCCCTTATGGCTGGCCAGATGCCGAGATTTTACTGTTGGTAGGTCAGTTGGCGGCAATGGGGCGGATTTCACTGCAGTTAAATGGCGGCAGCTTACAGTTAAAAGATGCCTTTGAGCCTTTACAAAACAGCCGCCGTCGCCGTGATGTTTCCATTATTAAAAAGCGCCAGACTGATGATCAGGTATTGAAACAGGCACGCCAACTCACCCAAGAACTGTTCTCGGCTATGGGACCAGCGACTGAGAAAGAGCTATTTGAATTCTATTTGCAGCATTTTAAGACTTGGTTAGCCAACTTTAAATCGTATAAGAGTAAAACTGATGTTGGGCAGTTCCCGGGCAAGAAAGTGATTGAAAAGTCGATTCTGACTTTGGAGCGTTTGCTGGCCAATAGCGACAGCTTCGATTTCTTTAAGGCCGTGGTTGAGAACAAGGACGACTATCTGGATCTAGAAGAAGACTATCGTGATATTCATGAGTTCTTCAGCAACCAGATGCCAAGCTGGCAACAACTGCAACAAGCCTTGCGTCATTTTGAGAAGAACAAACAGGCACTGGGCAGTGATGAGGTGGCAAAAAAAGCCCTCTCCGAATTACATCGTATTGCCACCCTCGAATCGCCCTATGGCCTGTTAAATAAAGTGGCTGATTTGGTTCGCACAGTGGAAGGCGTCAATAAGCAATTGCTGACTGAGAAGCGCAATCAGGCGATAGAACACATTGATGACAAGATCAAGCAGTTAGAAGCCGAGATTAAAAACAGTGGCATCGCTAGCGCTGAGCTGAGTAACAAGCTATTACGCCCACTACAACTGCTGAAAACGGATATTGAAGTGGAAACTAGCCTGTCCACCATCTATATGCTGCAAACCCAAACCGCCGTGGAGCGTTTTGATGAAGCCTTGTATGAGTTGGAAAGCGAAGTTCAGGCGGAAATCCAGCGTCAGGCCAAAGCGGCACAACTGGCTAAGAGCAAAGCAGAGAGTGTAATCAACACTGCAACCATCTCCAGCCCAGTTACATCAACACCTGCTGCGATTCCGGTACAGCCTGCGACAGCCGTAGTGCCACCGAAACCAGTGGTGGAAGTTGATGTCGCGAGCATTTACAGCAAAACCTCCAGCAGTGTCTATCTGGAAACAGAAGAATCAGTGGATCAGTTTGTAGACGCACTCAAAGCTGAACTGAAAAAAATTGTGAGTGATAAAAAGCGTGTGCGTATCCGCTAACTTGGGTTAGGGATATCGGCTTCAGTCATTGATTAAAGGTTTAACCATGAATACCAGTAATATTAAAAAATACGCACCGCAAGCACGAAGTGATTTTATCGCAGCCATGCGCAAGCAGGCCGCCAAATACGGCATCACCGCAGACCGCATTTTACCGGCTGAACAGAAAGGCGACTTGTTGCTGATTGGCGATCAGGTTTTTCCGCTATCCGTCATGAAATCTCGTGACAAGCTGATCAAACGCATTCAAACCAGCAGTTTTGAGCAGACGATTGATTATATCGCTTACAGTTGGTTTAACCGTCTCTGTGCCATTCGCTATATGGAATGCAAAGGCTTACTGGATCATGGTCGCCGTGTACTGAGTAGTGCAGATGGTAGTGCAGGCTTGCCACAGCTTCTGGAAGAATGTCTGGATATCGACCTACCAGGTTTAGATGTCAGCCGTGTGGCTGAGCTTAAGCTGGATGGCAATAAAGACGAAGAGCTGTATCGAGAGCTGTTATTGGCGCAGTGTCATGTGTTGAATCAGGTCATGCCACTGCTGTTCGAACAGGTTTCTGATGAGTCTGAACTACTTTTACCGGATAACCTTACCAAAACCGATTCGTTGATCCGTGATTTAGTGAGCAGCATTCCGGAAGAAGACTGGTCGGATGTGCAGATTATTGGTTGGCTGTATCAGTTCTATATTTCTGAAAAGAAAGATCAGGTGATTGGTAAAGTCGTCAAGAGTGAAGACATTCCTGCAGCGACACAACTCTTCACCCCAAACTGGATTGTGAAGTATTTGGTGCAAAACAGTGTTGGTCGTCTATGGATGATGGCACATCCAGAAAGTACGCTAGCGAGTAGTTGGGAATATTATATTCAGCCGGCGGAACAAACGGATGAGGTCAATGCCCAGTTAAAACAGCTGATTGATGTGCGGATCAGTGAAGATGGCGATACCTTAAACCCTGAAAGCATTACAGTACTCGATCCGGCTTGTGGTTCGGGGCATATTTTAGTGGAAGCCTATGACTGCTTAAAAGCAATTTACTTAGAACGTGGTTACCGTAGTCGTGATATCCCACGTTTGATTCTGGAAAATAACCTGTACGGGATTGATATTGATACCCGAGCGGCACAGCTCTCTAGCTTTGCATTGTTAATGAAAGCCCGTGAGGATGACCGTCGTTTATTTAGCAATCCACCGAAGCTCAATATTATTGCGTTACAGGACAGTCAGCCAGAACGTTTGGATGCATTTAGTCAAGATTTAGTCAGCGCCAACATTGCGCAGGCAGATTTAAAAGAATTATTAGACCTATTTGAACATGCTTCGACCTTTGGTTCTTTGATTCAAATTCCTCAAGCATTCGCTAACAAACTGCCTGATTTAGAAAGCAAGCTGAATACAGCAGTAGAATCAGGGGATATTTTTGCGCAGCAGTCAGCACAAGAACTGTTACCTTTAGTCCAGCAAGTTAAATTACTCGCTAAACAATATGATGCCGTGATTGCCAACCCGCCGTATATGGGCGGTAAGGGGATGAATACAGCACTTAAAGATTTTGCCAAAAAGAAATTCCCAGACAGCAAGTCAGATCTGTTTGCCATATTTATTGAGCGTGGCTTTGTATGGTGCAAAGCCAGTGGCTTTAACAGCATGGTGACCATGCAAAGCTGGATGTTCTTGTCATCTTATGAGGCAATGCGTGAAAAGCTGTTACAAGATCGTACGATTCAGACCATGGCACATTTAGGTGCTCGAGCATTTCCTGAAATATCAGGGGAAGTCGTACAAACAACAGCTTTTGTCATGCAAGGGCAACATATAAATGGATTTAAGCCAGTATTTTTTAGACTTGTAGATACAGGGCAGGATCAAAAAGAATCAGAACTAAGATCAGGACTTAATCGTTTTGACTCTACGATTCAAGATGACTTTAAGAAAATTCCGGGTAGTCCTGTGGCTTATTGGGTAAATAAAAGACTTTTTGATGTTTTTGAAAAAGGTGAGCTTGTAGGAGAAAAAGCTAAAAAAGGATTTACTTCAGGTGATAATGAAAAATTTATTCGTTATTGGTGGGAAATCGATGGTTATAAATTCTCTATAATGAGTGGTACAAAATGGTATCCGACTCAAAAAGGGGGGGAGTTCCGTCGTTGGTATGGAAATTATGATAGTGTGGTCAATTGGGAGAATAATGGATCAGAAATAAAAAATTTTAAATTTGATAATGGCAAACTACGTTCTGTTATTCGTAACGAAAGATTTTATGGCTTATCTGGTGTAACTTGGACTGATGTGTCAAGTGGTTTGTTAAGCATGAGATATGTACCAAAAGGATTTATTTTTAATGCTTCGGGGCCCACAATCTTCTCTGATAACAATTTAATAGTGTTATCTAGCATGAATAGTAAATTAATAAGTAAATATGCTGAGTTTCTTTCACCCACATTACATTTTGAAGTTGGTCAAATCCAGAATTATCCTATTTTTCAGGTTACACAAGACATTGAAAATAATACTAAAAATCTGGTAAAACTTTCCCAAGTTGATTGGGATTCCTATGAATTCTCATGGGACTTTACCCAAAACCCAATTATTCGTACCCAACACTCAAACTTAGAACAAGCCTTTAATACATGGAAACAGCAAAATGCTGACGCCGTGGCTGAAATGAAACGTCTGGAAGAAGAAAACAACAAGCTGTTTATTGACGCTTACGGTTTGCAGGATGAACTGACACCCGATGTACCAGATGAACAGATCACTTTAACCCGTGCCGACCGTGAAAAAGACAGCCAGCGTTTAATCTCTTATGCACTTGGTTGCATGATGGGACGTTATAGCCTGGATGAACCAGGTCTGATCTATGCGCATGCAGGTAATCAAGACTTTGATGCCAGCCGTTATCAAAAGTTCCCAGCCGATGCGGATGGCATTATTCCACTGACCGAAATGCATTGGTTTGAAGATGATGCAACACATCGTATCCAAGAGTTCTTAACTGCTGTTTGGGGCAAAGAAACGCTGGATGCCAATATGCAGTGGCTCGCAGAAAGCTTGGATAAAAAAGCCAGTGAAACCGCTGAAGATACGATTCGCCGTTATCTAGCAAGCAAGTTCTATAAAGACCATATGCAGACCTATAAAAAGCGTCCGATCTACTGGTTATTCAGCAGTGGTAAACAGGGGGCTTTCCAGGCATTGGTGTACTTGCACCGCTATAACGAAAGTACCTTGGCACGTATGCGTACTGAATACGTCATGCCGCTGATTTCTAAAATGGCGGCTATGGTGAATTCTTTGCAAAGTGAAATCGAAAACAGTGATTCCGCTGCTGAAATTAAACGTAAAGAGAAAGAACTACAAAATCTGCATAAGCAACAGGCTGAACTGAGTAGCTTTGAGGAAAAACTGCGCCATTATGCCGATCAGCGTATTTCACTGGATCTAGATGATGGGGTGAAAGTGAACTATGGCAAGTTTGGGAACTTGTTGGCTGAAGTTAAAGCTGTGACGGGGGAGAAGTAATGAATAGCTTTTCTTCCACACTAGATCATGCAGAGGTGGTTGCATGAACTTAAGTCAACTTCAACAAGGCCTGGAACAAGCCTTTTATACTGAACAGCATCGAATTGTTTTTTGGTATGATGCAGAACAGTCATTTACTGAAGAAATCAAAGCCCTAGAGCTAAATGATGTCCATATTTTAAATATGGCAGAAGAATCCAACCTTGCGATCAAGCTTAAACTGGAACTGGAAGACCAGCAGGGCAAATACTTGCTGTATTTCCCAAGTGCTGAGCCTGAAACCGAAAAAGACTGGTTACTGGACATCAAGCTGTATTCACGTAGCTTCTATGCCGATCGTTTCTCAATTATTTTCAATGAGCTGGGTTTACAGCAGCAGAGTCTAAGAGAACATCTGGCCAAACGTGAAGAGTTCCTCAAAGCCAAAGCCCGTCTGAGCACCTTAAAACGCTATATCCAGCCTGATGCAGATGAACAGAATCTGGATATGGCCATGATTGCAGCTGTGGTCAAGGCTGACAGTGCCGAACTTATGCATATCGTTCTGGCACTGGCAGATGAAATGGTACAGCAGAACCTGGCTCTGGAAGTCAATCCAGACTCCTTTGCTGAACTGGAAAAATTCCAACTGGTGCCAGCTTTAGTCACCGCATTACAGACGGAAATTGGTTATCCAGCATCGGTTGAAGAATTGAATGGGGAAGCACCATTCAAGCTCGGTACGTTCTTTATCCGTTTGATGAGCACAGGTTTCTGTGAAAGCCTGGGCGATATACCGCTATGGGCTCAAGAACTGGTGATGTCATCAGTCAGCTCCCGTGCAACAGCCAGAGCCTTTTTGTCACGCTGGAGAGACAGCTCCAAATACTACCCAACCTTCGATACACTTTCCCAGACTGTAGCAAATGCGCTGCGTATCCAGGAGAAGGTCGGGGCTTTTGATCTGGAGCAGCTGCTCGATGTCATGACCTTTGAAGTGATTGAACAAAAGATCATTGTTGATTTGGCCAGTCATATCCCTGCAGCCGCCAAGGCTGAACTGGAACATTTCAAAACGGTTATCTCTACCCGTCTGGATGGCTATTGGGCTTCCAAACATAAGGATGATGCGACACGCCGTAAATACCGTACCGTCTATACAGCGTTGCAGGCAGCGATTGAGCTGTTCAGTCTGCGACTGCAGTTTGATTCTGGGTTCTATTTCGACTCCAGTGAAGCCTTGTATACAGCCTACGAGCAAGAGTTGTATCGCTTTGATATGGCCTATCGCCACTACAGTGCTGCTTCTCAACGCGCTCATGTCGATATCCTGAAAAAACTTGATGAAGAAGTCGAAAATTGCTATTCCTACTGGTTTATTGACCACTTGGCACGTAACTGGGGTGAGCGTGTAGAAGCTGAGCAACGCTTGAATGTCTGGAAAATGGCAGATATCCCAAATCAGCAGAACTTCTACGATACTCACGTCAGACCCTTACTCAGTTCTGCAACGAAACGCCGTATTGTGGTAATTATCAGTGATGCTTTCCGCTATGAAGCTGCGGTAGAGCTGCGTGATCGTATTAATGAAAAGCGTTATTCCGAAGCGACCTTGTCTTCACAGCTGGGCGTTGTCCCAAGTTACACCACACTGGGCATGGCCTCGTTATTGCCGCATCAGACTTTGGAGTACAAAGAGGCCGCAGGGGATGATGTTTTAGTAGATGGGCAGTCCAGCAAAGGGACTGCAGCACGATCCAAAATTCTGGCGGCCTATAATGGTCTGGCCGTGACCGCTGAAATGGTAAAAGGTTGGTCGCGTGATGAAGGTCGTGAAGCACTTAGAGACTATGAGTTGATTTACGTTTATCACAACGTGATTGATGCACGCGGTGACAGCGCCTCGACAGAATCAGAAACCTTTATGGCTGTGGAACATGCTATTGAAGAGCTGACTGAACTCAGCCGTAAAATTTTAATGCACTTCAATATTTCCACCCTGTTGATTACAGCCGACCATGGCTTCTTGTTCCAGCAAAGTAAACTGGAATCTGCGGATCGTTCAAGCTTGACTGAAAAACCTACCAATACATTGAAGAGCAAAAAACGCTATGTGATTGGGCATGGTTTACCAGAGAGCAAGGAAGCCTGGAAAGGCTCAACCCAAGCTACGGCAGGCACATTATCTGCGACTGATTTCTGGATTCCAAAAGGGGCGAACCGTTTCCATTTTGTAGGAGGCTCACGTTTCGTGCATGGCGGCATCATGCCTCAGGAAATCGTAGTGCCTGTACTAACGGTAAAACAGCTACGTGGTGAAAAGGCTGGACAGCGGACCAAGCGTAAAGTTGAGGTCATTTCTACCAAATCCACGCTGAAGATGGTCAATAACATCCAGAAGTTTGATTTGATGCAAACTGAAGCTGTCAGTGAGCTGGTCATGCCAGTGACTTTATCCATTGCCATTTATGATGGGGATCTCAAAGTTTCCAGTGAAGAAACTTTGACTTTTGATAGCAGTACCGACTCTGTTGCCGATCGGGTCAAACACGTCAGATTGTCATTGTCTGGCACTGATTTTGACCGTAAGAAAGATTACTTCCTGGTACTGAAGGACAAAGACCTGAATATCGAGATGCAACGCTATAAGGTCACCATTGATTTGGCATTTACCGATGACTTCTTCTAATAACGAATTAACGATAGAGCGTAGCCTACATGGAATCTGCTAACGATAAAGAACTGGATCAGCTGCTGAATGAACACTTTGCTGGGCGGGTGGTACGTAAGGATCTGACTAAACTGATCAAAGAAGGGGCCAATGTCCCGGTCTATGTACTCGAATACCTGCTAGGGATGTACTGTGCCTCGGATGATCCAGAGATCATAGAGCAGGGACTACGTAACGTAAAGACCGTGCTGGCAGAGAACTATGTACGACCTGATGAAGCTGAGAAGGTGAAATCCCTGGTTCGTGAGCGTGGCAGTTATAAGGTCATTGATCGGGTGACCGTAAAGCTGAATGAGCGTAAGGACAAATACGAAGCATCATTTAGTAATCTGGGCATCAAAGATGCCGAAATCTCGGCAGGCATCGTCAAAGAGTATGAAAAATTACTTGTTGGTGGTATCTGGGTCATTGCTACGCTCAGTTATTATTTTGAAGAAGGACAGACTAGTTCTCCATTTGGGGTGAGCTTACTCAAGCCGATTCAAATGCCGAATATGAATATGGATGAACTCTTCAGTGGCAGAGCAGCATTAAGCACCGATCAGTGGCGCGAGAGTTTAATCCGTTCGATCGGCATGGAACCGGCTTCGTTAAAAGAGGACGTGCAATGGCACCTATTAGCGCGTATGGTTCCGTTCGTTGAAAATAACTATAACGTTTGTGAACTGGGACCACGCGGTACCGGGAAAAGCCATATTTACAAAGAGTGTTCACCGAATAGTATTTTAGTCTCCGGTGGACAAACGACTGTCGCCAACCTGTTCTATAACATGAGTAGCCGCCGTATTGGTCTGGTGGGCTTATGGGATGTGGTAGCTTTTGATGAAGTCGCTGGTATTTCCTTTAAGGACAAAGATGGCGTACAGATCATGAAAGACTACATGGCCTCAGGATCTTTTGCCCGTGGTCGTGAACAGATGGAAGCCTCTGCTTCGATGGTTTTTGTGGGTAATATTAACCAAAGTGTTGAATCCTTGGTGAAGACTAGCCACTTATTGGCTCCTTTTCCTGAAGCAATGATCGATTCAGCATTCTTTGATCGCTTTCATGCCTATATCCCGGGTTGGGAAATTCCAAAAATGCGTCCGGAATTCTTTACTAACCGTTATGGTCTAATCGTTGATTATCTGGCTGAATTCTTCCGGGAAATGCGTAAGCGTAGTTTTGCGGATGCCATTGAGAAGTACTTCAAACTCGGAAATAACCTGAATCAGCGCGATGTGATTGCCGTTCGCAAGACGGTTTCTGGATTGATGAAGCTGCTTTACCCACACGGTCAGTTTAATAAAGAAGATGTACGCCAATGTCTGGAATATGCGCTGCAGGTACGCCGTCGGGTCAAAGAGCAGCTGAAAAAAATTGGTGGCATGGAATTCTATGATGTGCATTTCAGCTATATCGATAATGATACCTTAGAAGAACATTTTGTTTCAGTCAAAGAGCAGGGTGGAGTTGGACTTATTCCCGAAGGTCCAGCCAAGCCAGGTTTCTTATATACCATTGGCCTTAGTAATAAGGGCATGCCAGGCTTATACCGCTTAGAACTTCAAGTCACTAAAGGTTCAGGAAAGTTGGCGACATCTGGCTTATGGAATTCAAGTAGTGCCAAAGAACAGGTCAAGATTGCTTTTGATTACTTCAAGGCCAATGCATCCCGGATCTCGGGGGGCAGTAAGGTGCTGGAACATGATTTCCATTTACATGTGGTGGAATTACAGAATACCGGCCCGCTCAGCCATCTTGCTCTGCCAAGTTTAGTGGCTTTTGCTTCTGGCCTGTTAGGACGATCGGTACAAAGTCAGATGGTGGTACTGGGTGATATGAGCTTGGGTGGTTCAGTGACACCGGTGGAAAGTATTGCCGAATGTCTGCAAGTTGCTTTTGATGCGGGTGCCAAGAAGGTTGCTTTACCAATGAGTAGTGCGGCAGATATCCCAACGATTCCTGTGGAACTGTTTACCAAGTTCCAGACCAGCTTTTATGCAGATCCGGTGGATGCGGTGTTTAAAGGGTTAGGGGTGGATTAATTTCATATCTGTCTGGAAGAGTTACAGTAGATTGTTTTAAATTCAGTTTCTCAAGTTTAAATACCATGTTGTAAAAGCATAATACTGCCTCTTTTTAAGAGCTAGTATTTTAGGGGGGATTACCCTTCATTTTTTCTTGATCAGATATCTGTTGTACTTTGACAGGATTTTGTTGATCTAAATATTTTTGATACCAAACACGCAATGTTTCAGGAGTACAACCGATTTTAGGATCAATAGCTGTGATTGCTGCCCAAGTAGAAGGATAATCTTTTTCAGATTCAATTAGTAATTGAACCGCTCTTTCTCTGATTTCAGGGGTCAATTTTACTTTGCCATTTGTAAGGTAAAAGGGGTCAATTTTAGAATGCCGTTGACAATGTATCGCCTTTTGAGTTTGAAGCAATGTACAATGATAAGATTAACCCGTTAGGTCAGGTGGCCTAACTTAAATAAAAAGTCTCCGACAAACCCGGTACGGTTCACTTTTAAAAAGGATCTATTGTTTATTATTTTGGCTAGGATCAGACTTTATAGGTTAGGTCTATCAACGTCTTTGCATAGTTAATTGCTGCTCTACGTAAGTTATTTTTATTAATAATTAAACTCCAATACAAAGGCATTAAAAGACTAACTACTAAAGTTAGCCATAAAGCCATTTTAACTTTTTTTATAAAAATACCGAGTTGATGAAAATCTTTTAAAGAACTTTCATAATTGAGGAAAAATAAAGCAACTAAAATTATGAATGAGATTAAGCATATCAATAGCGCTATCCATTTTAATCCCAAACTATTTCTCATGAATCCATAGGTAATATTTTCATTAAGTAATATTTTTTCATCTCTAGTTTTTCCTCTTAACCAAGTCATAGTTTCACTGTACACATTGTCAGCCATATTTGGATCAGCAATTTCTTCTTGAGGAGAAGGCATAGTGAAAGGTGACTTTTGTGTAAGTAGCTCATGAATCTTATCTTTTTTTACTTTATTTAAAGAATTATCACTATGTCTCATAAGTTCGGTTGAGGGTAAAACTTTCCAATCAACTAATGAGTTTTTTTCTACTTTTTTGCCCATATATCTTGCAACATTTGATAGTAGAAATACCATCAAAAATCCGATAAGAACACCAACGATGACATTGGATATTAAAAATTTATTCCAGTCAAAATAAGATGCTATAAGAGCTAATAATGGTAATCCAGCAATACAGGCTGGCAAGAATCGTGCTTTTAATGTGTATTCATCAAAATAGCCAAATAAGTCTTTCATTTTTAATTGAAATTCAAAAAAGTATCCTCATCTATTCTAACAGAATGATTTGAGTACTTAATAATGATTACAAGTTATGAGATAGAATTTTTACCTGTTGGGAATGGTGAAAAGAGTGGTGATTGTATTCTCTTCCATTATTTTGAAGACGGAATAGAAAAAATTATTGCTTATGATGGTGGAACCAGAAAATCTGGTGAAGCTATGGTTGCACATATTAAAAAATATTATGGGACACAGAAAATTGATTATTTAATCAATTCACATCCTGATGGTGACCATGTTTCTGGGTTAATTTATGTCTTAGAAAATATGGACGTTGGGGAAGTTTGGATTCATCAGCCTTGGAAATATAGTGATGAGATTTTAGATCTATTCCATGATGGACGTATGACAGCGAATAGTCTTAGTGAACGTATGAAAGAGAAACTAAGAATGGCTCATTGCGTATATGAACTGGCTGAAGAAAAATCTATTCCTATATATGAACCTTATGCTGGTGCTCAGATAGGACCATTTACGGTTTTGTCTCCTGATAAAGAATGGTACATAAACACATTAGTACCAGACTTTTCAAAAACGCCAACTAAAGCAAAATTAGTAATTGAGAAATTTGTTGATAGTCTGGAAAGCTTCGCTGAAACCGTTAAAAACATACTACGTGAAGCATGGAATGAAGAGAATTTACCTAATAATGTTGAAACATCAGCAGAAAATGATAGTAGTGTAATTTTATATGCGGATATCTTAAATAAAGGAATTCTACTTACTGGTGACAGTGGTGTGAAGGCATTAACTAAAGCTGCTGAATATGCTGAAAATCATGGCTTGCAAATTCAGGAATACATTAAATTTGTGCAAGTTCCACATCATGGTAGCCGCCGAAATGTTTCCACAGAATCATTAGATCGTTTAATTGGTAGTGCTTCAGGTTCTGAACCTAGTATTTTTCAAAAAACGGCCCTTGTTTCAGCTTCTCCTGGTTCTAAAAAACATCCGAGAGATAGAGTTGTAAATGCTTTTATGCGTAGAGGTTTTAAAGTTATAGCTACTAAAGGAAGTATAAAACGACACTATCATGGAATGCCTGAACGAACTGGTTGGACCTCAGCAAGCCCATTAGAGTTTTCTTATGAAGTAGATGATACGGATAATTAAGTTTTTTGAAACTAACATGATACACTTTATACAAGGTTAAAAATGGGAGCTTAAGCTCCCATTTTTACTGATGATTTTTTAATTCTTTTAGCATGGCATCCCGCAAAATTTCATTCATTCGTGTTTGATAGCCTTTGCCTTGAGCTTTAAACCATGCAAGTACATCAGCATCTAAACGAATGGAAGTCTGTTGCTTCACTGGGCGATAGAATTGATTATGGCGTACAGCATTGCTCCAGTCGGTAATTTCAGGCATATCTGAGAGATCTAGCTGATCGTCAGGAACCGTTCCCTTAGCAAGCAAGCGTTGAATTTCAGCATCTTGCTTGTCGCTGAATTTTTCATTCAGTTCTTTGCGTGAGTATCTAACCATGCTCATATCTATCTCGCTCCGCCTTAGTGACTTGTCTTGCACTAATGATTCGTATGATTTCACAGTCATCTTCATCAAAGATGGTGTGAGCTACTAACAGCATTAGTACGCCTTTTACTTTTCCAATGGTTTGCCAACGTTCTTCACCATCGGTATGTCTGTCCTGGATTGAGATCCTTAATGGATCATCAAAAACAAGGCTTGCTGTTTCGAAAGAGACATCGTGCTTTTTCTGATTCTTTCGATTCTTTGCCTCATCCCATTCGAAATACTGTTCCATAAAAAACATTCAAATTTGTATATACAATAATGTATCACAAAATTGTATCACTCAAGTTGAAAAGCGTAATTTTTAGTCAAATTTATTGGCAAGAACTATCAAAATCGATCATAAAAAAGCCGACTTGTTTCAAAGTCGGCTTTTTATTCATTTTAGGATTTTCTATTTTTACTAAGTGGTTGATATCTATATTAATAACAAGTGTTGTGTTGTGTTACTTCGCATAACAGCTATTATGTTAAATCAGGTTTAAAACTTAATATCATGTGAATTAAAGTAGGTCGGATCAAACTCTATCTCTCCTATTTCATCCTCGATAATTTGCATGTAATCGTCATATCTTGGATGTTTAGGGTCTTGTAATGCATCTAAAATATCAAGATATCCAAAAATTCCTCCAATATCTTCAAATGGAGCATGATTTTGACCATCTATACAACATGGATATTTTTTATTTAAATCAGGAGATTGTCTGCTTTCTACAGTAATCAAATGTTCCCAACAATCGCCAAAATCATATGTATATATAATTTTTTTACCTACACGTAGAACTTCTTTCAATTTTTGTCTTTTATTGATCTTTTCATGCTTAATAGTCGTGAATTCATGTAAATGGCTATCTTCCCAATCAAAAGCAGATTGAATTGCCTTATGGAGCGTAGATAAAGTAGCTGCCGATGAAATTTGAATAGTTCTCCAGATTTCAGGATCACTGCCTAGAAGACTAATTTTTAATTGAAAAACTTCATCAGAAGATTTGAGCTTTACAGTTCCCATAACAGCCTAGTTCTCAAAAAATAGTTTTAGTAAATCTAAAATTAACATAATACACGTTATATGAACTTACCAAGCATGCCCTTCTGTCATGATTTTTCTATCAAAAGAGTAAAGAGTATAGCTGAATGATAGCGAGCCAAATCGCATACAATATCTATTATTAGACTTAATGTAATAATTAAATGATAGTGTTATCATTAATCTAATAGAATTAAGATTAAATGATAGAAATGAATACACGTATTTATCTACGAGCTTCAACTAAAGATGCAGAAAGGGCTTTGCAGATTCTTCAGGATCTAAACCAAAACTTGAATTTTGGAGAAACTATTGTGTACGTGGAAAACTATAGTGGTACGAAGTTAGACCGACCTGAATTGAATAAGCTACTGTCAGAAGCAAATCAAGGTGACACCTTGTTGGTTGAAAGTATTGACCGATTATCACGCCTAACCCAACAGGATTTTCAAGAGCTGAAGCGCAGGATTCAGGAGAAGGGACTTCGATTAATTGTGGCAGATCTTCCTACTACCTACCAAATGATTCAAACCAGTGACAGCATTACTCATTCAATCTTGGAACTCATCAACAATATGTTGATTGATCTCCTGGCAACAATGGCCCGCCTGGACAATGAGAAACGTATAGAACGTATTAAGCAGGGCTTAGCGCGTTCGGGTTACAAGCCAACAGGTAAGAAAGCCAATGAGGCTAAGCACAAACGAATAAAAGAATTGCTAGCAGCTGGCAATATGACTAAGGAAGAAATTGCCAAAGCAGTGAATTGTGGAGTTGCAACTGTTTATCGAGTTGCTAAGGCCATTTAAAAAATGGCTTGTATCAGTGCTACCCTTATGTCATATCTATTTGTAGTGGGAAAAGGCATTCTTAAAGATTAGAAGAAGGTATTAATAATGAGAAAGCATTTGATTTTCCTGGTTTTTATTTTAGCTCTAGTTGTTAAGATCAATAATGATCATAAAAAAGGGCAAGTATTAAATTAAAAGACCGGCCTATTTTCAAGCCGGTCTTTTATATCGTCGAGCATCATGACTTTATCATAGATATATGAATATTAAGATAAATAAAAAGCCCTATAGTCTCTCCCGTTACTATAAGGCTTATAAATCTCTGCAACTTTTTTCTTAACTACCTACTTTTCCGATGTAGGTTGTGAATATATTCTACCTATTGGTAAAATACAAAGCTATAAGACAAAAGATTAATATGCTAGGATGTTATTCCCAAGTAGAAATGTCCTACCTAATAACCAAATAGAAATGTCCTATATGGACAATTCCAAGTCAAGCACAGGATTTAGATTTCGTTCTTTGATTGCTATTTTCTGTGCACGTCTGCTTGGCATCTTTTGAGAACGATTGCGTTTGTTTTGTTGTTCCAGTTCTTCATGCTGTTGTTGGATATGATTCAGAACAGCACCCAACCGTTTATTCTCAACAATCTCTCGCTGATTCAGCTGACTTAATTTATCGAAGAGGCTGTAATTGATCTTTCGGCCATCATGCATGAGGGCTACAGTACCATCCGGGTATTCCAGGAACTCAAGATACTTACCGATCAACCTTTGATTTTCTTCGGTGTTTTCCAGGAGATATACGCATTTATCATAAGTAATCGTCAGGCTATTCGTGACTCTGCGGGGTTCACGCCAAGTAAAAATATCATCTAATTCTTCGGCTGTTTCAGTGATAGGCCGATGTAGATCCTTAGGATTAAAAGCCATCTTGGCGAACTTCTGATTGAACTGCTCAATAAAGCAGGGTAGCCAGGCATTTGCCTCGGCAATTGAACAGATACCTTCTAGGCGCATTTCCTTGATCAGACGGTCCTGAAGGGTTCTGTTGGCACGTTCCACACGGCCTTTGGCCTGTGGTGAATTGGCGAAGATGATATCGATATTCAGGGTACTGAGTACGCGTCCAAACTGGGTAATCTTGGTGTCTTTCTTGCTGCTTTGATTCACCCTGAAGACTGAATGTTTGTCGCTGTAAAATGCCAACGGCTTACCATGCTGCTCAACATACAAGCGTGTTGAAATCATATAATCAAAGGCTGATTCTGATTCACAGAAGCGTAAATGCTGCAATTTTCCTGTAGCATCATCGATAAACACCAGCAGACAGCATTTAGCAGCGCGTCCTTCAAACCAGTCATGATATGAGCCATCAATTTGGATCAGTTCACCAAAGCAATCCCGGTTGTAACGAGGCTGATACGGGCGTTTCAGGCGCTTGGATCGAGGAATCCATAAGTCAGCTGCAATCATCCAGGAACGCAGGGTTTCTACTGAAAGATCGAATCCATGTACGGTGGTGAGCTTTTCATGCGCTAAAGTGGGTCCGAAACCATGGAGTTGGTCAGAAACAATATTGAGGCACTTGAGTCTGAGTTCTTCAGGAAGTTTGGAATTGCTGATTTGGCCACGACCGGCATGGGCTAATGCAGCGGGACCTTGAGCTTTGTATTTCTGCAGTAAGCGTCTGATCTGACGTTCTGAAATATGAAGTAGCTGAGCAGCCTGGGATTGAGTTATGCGTTGATCGCAGATTTCCTGCAAGACCGACAATCGTTTAAGTTCTTTATCCGACATAGACACCAACATATCAAACCGTCCGCTAACGAAATTGCAAAAGTGCATATTCTAAAAGCGGACATTTTTACTTTGGAGAAACCGGACATTTCTATTTTGGAGTTACAATAGGAATTTCGCATAACCACCATTATGTTAAATCGTTGAATCAGCATCTTGTAAAAGAAGTAGTAAAGGATTCTATTTGTCCATTTTCTGAAACGTATTCATCAATTGAATACAATTTATTATCAATCAGAACATAGTGAACTTTCTCTTGTTCCCTATAAAGACTTCCTGGGGCACTGTTGCAAATAGAGATTTGAGTCGATGAAGTTCCTTTTTAAAAGTGCTTAGAGACCGAAAACCCTGTTGATTAGACACACTTCACCTTGAGGCTGACCATAATAAAATGACGATGCTTGTCCTTTACGTAGTGCACGCATGACTTCAATACCTTTAATTGTGGCATAAGCCGTCTTCATAGATTTGAATCCTAATGTGGCCCTGATGATCCGCTTTAACTTACCATGATCACATTCAATGACATTATTTTTATACTTAATCTGCCTGTGCTCAATATCTACTGGACATTTTCCTTCTCGCTTTAACCGTGATAAAGCATGGCCATAGGTCGCTGCTTTATCTGTATTGATGACCCGTGGAATTTGCCATTTTTTCACCGTATTGAAGATCTTTCCTAAAAAACAATAGGCTGATTTACTGTTCCGTCTAGCGGAAAGGTAAAAGTCAATCGTATGACCACGTTGATCAACTGCACGATACAGGTAAGTCCATCGCCCCTTCACTTTGATATAAGTCTCATCCATATGCCATGAATGTAAATCTGTAGGATTACGCCAATACCAGCGTAAGCGTTTTTCCATTTCTGGAGCATAACGCTGAACCCAACGATAAATTGTGGTGTGGTCAACATTCACACCTCGTTCAGCGAGCATTTCTTGAAGTTCACGATAGCTGATGCCATATTTACAATACCAACGAACAGCCCAAAGAATGATTTCACCTTGAAAGTGCCGACCATGGAAGGGATTCATCTGCTGTATCTCGAAATAAATAAGATATTTAGCTTATCATGTCAGCCTATTTGCAACAGTGCCCTTTAGCTTGTCTCACAGGATCAGGTTCATTAGGTATATCGCCTGAAGAAAGCTGTGTTTCATCAAGTTTCGCCCCAAAACCCAGTCCTTCGAGTTTAGCCGTAATTTGCTGAATCCCTTCATTATGGAAGACTTTCAGTTTTCGATTGGGAAGATCAAAAGTAAGACCTTTAACTGCTTCAATATCTGCAAGAGCCATACGGACCATTTGCTCTTCAGCAGAGCAATCCATTTTAGGAATGGTGTAGGTACTTGTTTGCTTAGCCTGTTGATTGCTTATATAAGTTTCAGTCTTCACAAGCTTTGCACCAAAACCCAAAGCTTCAAGTTTGGTGGTTATATTTTCATCTTTTTGATTATGTAGAACCTTTAAAGAACGGTTAGGTAAATCAAAGATGAGTTTTTGAACACCATCAATTGAAGATAGCGCCATACGAACCATCTGTTCTTCCGCAGAACAATCCATTTTGGGAACTAAGTATTCACTCATGTAGTGCGAATCTTTTAAAACGTCTTCAGTGCTTAAATTTTCTTTGGGATCAGAACCATAACAGGATTGAGCGGTATCTTCACAACTGTTTGAAGTGTTACAGCAAGGAGATGAAGATTTTTTTTCTTCCTCTTCACCACAACAGCTAAGCGTATTATCACAATTCTTTGAATTGTTTGCTTCTGCAATTGATGGATGATTTTCTTGTTGAGATTTCTTATCTTCGCATGGTGTTTCTTTACTACATCCACAACCACTCATAATTATACCCATTAAAAAAATTATAAACTTTGAATATTAGAATCCCTATAGTTACTATAGAGTCAAGAATCTTTGGAAATACTAACTCAATGCATTTAAAAATTGGTGAACTCTCTAAAAAAACCTCATGTTCAGTATTAACAATTAGGTTTTATGAAAAGGAAGGTTTAATTCCGGAACCGGAAAGAACGGAAGGAAATTACCGCCTTTACGATGTAGGCTATGTTGAGCGAATTAAATTTATTTTGAATTGCCGAACTTTAAATATGAGTTTGAATGAAATTCGTCAATTACTTACCTATAAAGACAAACCTGAGAAAAATTGTTCAGATGTGAATGAATTAATTGACTTACATGTCAGTGCTATCAGAGAAAATATAATCAAGCAACAAAAGCTTATTGAACAACTATCTGATTTAAGAGGTACTTGTGATGGTTTATGTACAATTGACCAATGTGGAGTTTTAAAAAATCTAGCTTGATTATCTAGACCTATGCTTTTTTCAAAAAATCGGCACTGTTGCAAATAACCACGAATGGTAAGCTGAAGACTGTTTTAGCCAAAGGTGCAGCATATGAATCCTTTCCATGGTCGGCATTTTCAGGGCGAAATCATTCTTTGGGCTGTGCGCTGGTATTGTAAATATGGCATTAGCTATCGTGAACTGCAGGAAATGCTGGCCGAACGGGGTGTGAATGTTGATCACACGAATATTTACCGTTGGGTTCAACGTTATACGAATCTAAAAATGGGAGCCTATAGCTCCCATTTTTATTGTTAAACGTTGAATCCTATATGTTTTCCTGTTGGAAGCTCTACATCAATACGGAGCTTCCCACCCATTGCCTCAACATACTTTTTCATGGTTGAAATCTTAAGATCATTGCCACGATTTTCTATTGCTGAAAGCGATGGCTGTTTTATTCCCAAAGTTTCAGCAAGCTCTTTTTGAGAAATTTCGAGTTCTTCACGAATAAGATGAAGCTGATTTTCTAGCAGTAATTCATCAGCCATTTTTTGAATACGGGCTTGGCTCTCTGGAGAGCGGCTAGCTAACAATTCTTGCAGAGTCTTAGCCATTAGATTTATCTCCTAGGGTAGTGAGATGAAGTTGGTATTGTTCATCTGCAATATCCAGCATGTCTTTATAAAAACGCTTTTTACCGCCTTTATCAGCAATACATAGAACAATAGCCTGTCGTAAGGGATCAAATGCGAAGAAAGCTCTTAAGGGTCTACCGCGATGTTGAACACGCAGTTCTTTCATATTGGTAAATTTAGACTCATACACAGTATCTACTAAAGGACGGCCTAAACTCGGTCCCTGCTGCTGTAGAACAACCAGGGCAGCTAGGACCTTCTCTTGTGTAGGTTCATCTTGCTGTTCAAGCCACTGATTAAATAGATCTGTCGTAATGACTGTCCACATACCACAACCAAAATATAGATTATAGTCTATATTTTAGGGGCATTATGTTTGTTTTGCAAATGAGAAAGGATAGGCAATAAAAAACCCCGGTATCCTGCCGGGGTTTTTTATTGTGCGATCTTTGGTAGGTGCTGCTCTACCTCACAATCCTAGTGTTAGAACTTATCATTGTTGTTTTTTGCTCCGGAACATCCTGTTCCTGTATGAATCTATCGTAGGGATATTCTAGCTATCCTGATAGCCGCAAAGAACTGGAATTTGAGTAAGCTAAAGCGTACAAAGTGCCTGAAATTTATCCACAAGAAATGGGGATAATTTTGAACATTCACGCATTGATAAAATTTAAAAAATCGCAAAATCGACTACTTTTTAAACAAAATTATTGGCAAGAACTATCAAAACCGCCTAAAAAAAAGCCGACTTGTTTCAAAATCGACTTTTTGCTGATTTTTTGAGTAATGCCAATTTTTTAAGTCATTGATATTTATATTAATATACAAGTGTACTTCGTATAACCGCCATTATGTTAAATGGGGAATTCTAAGTAAGTTTAATTTTTATATTAAACGACATATTAAGACGTCATGATCTTTATTTATTTTAACTCTCAACATAATATACAAAAATTACTTTTTAAAAATCAAAGATAACCATAAGGGGAAATAGGATGAGTAGCTTAAACGTATTTGATGAGTTTATAAGAAAAATAAATTCTGACAGTTCTTTACGAGAACAGGATAAAGCAACAGTTCTAAGAAATTTATCAACGTTAAAAGATACTAAAGTTAATATTTTGATTACAGGAGCTACAGGTGCAGGTAAGTCTTCAACAATCAATGCCTTATTTAATTTTGATAAAGCTAAAGTAGGAACAGGAGTTGATCCTGAGACTATGGATATTAAAAAATTTGAGCTTGATAATATTATTTTATTTGATTCTCCTGGGTTAGGTGATGGTAAAGAAGCTGATAGAAAACATGCTAAAAATATTATCAACAAATTAGTAGAAAAGGATAATAATGGTGATCTTCTAATCGATTTAGTTTTGGTTATTCTTGATGGTAGTAGCCGAGATTTAGGTACATCTTTCGAGCTAATTAATAATGTAATAATTCCTAATCTTGGTGATGATAAATCACGATTATTAATTGCTATTAATCAAGCAGATATGGCAATGAAAGGAAAGTATTGGAATTCAGAGGAAAATTTACCTGAACCTAAATTACAAGAATTTTTAGATGAAAAAGTTATATCAACACAGAGAAGAATTAAAGAGGCCACAGGCATTGATGTAGAGCCAATTTATTACTCAGCAGGTTACAAAGATGGTGATGATGAACAACAACCTTATAATTTATCAAAACTTTTAACTTTTATCCTAAGACATACTAAAAAAGAAAAAAGAGCTGTCTTTATGCAAGACATCAATAAAAAAGATGAGATGTGGGAAAAGGACGATAAATTAGAAGATTATCAAAAAGAAATTAAAAAAAGCTTTATGGAGTCTCTAGTCGAATCTGCATCTAAAGGGGCAGCGCAAGGGGCAAACATTGGTGGAGCAATAGGATCATTATTCGGAAAAACCGGTGAAGCTCTAGGACGTACTGTGGGCGGTGTGGTTGGTGGCATTGTTGGTGGTATTTCCTCATTCTTTGGTTGGTAATTTGTATATGCAAAATTATCGAATCAATGATATTAGAAATACTTTAAGAGAGAGATCCTTACTATATCCTTTGGATGTTGCATTAATTGGTGCTACAGGAGTAGGGAAAAGTTCAACAATTAATGGATTATTTGGGTCCGAAGTTGCAAAAGTAGGATCAGGTGTCGATCCTGAAACTATGCACGTAACGCAATATGCTGTGAATGATGTTTTTAGACTACATGATACAGCTGGGCTAGGCGATGGTTTAGCCGCTGACAAAATCCATGCTAAAAATTTAACTCAACTCTTATTACAAACGTGTAAATCAGAGGATATTCATCAAAAAGAGTATGGATTTATTGATTTAGCATTAGTTATTTTAGATGGGTCACATCGTGATTTAGGCACAACTTATAAAATTTTAGAGCAAGTGGTTTTAGAGTGTATTGAGCCTGATAGAGTCATAATCGCTATTAACCAAGCAGATATGGCGATGAAAAGACGAGGATGGAATTCTTATATTAATCAACCAGAAGCCGAACTTTTGCAGTTTTTAGAAGAAAAAAGTGTATCTGTTCAGCAGCGGATTAAAGAAGCTACAGGAATCTCTGTAAAAAAACCAACATATTATAGTGCTTACTATGGTTATAACTTGGATAAGATGCTAGATCATATAATCTCAAGTATTCCAAGAGAAAGGAGAATTATGGATAGCTCAAGAAGCTATAGCTTTTAAAGATTTTCTAAAATTAACATAATACACCTTATACGAAATTATTTTAATTTTTCATTTAAAATCAATCATATAATTACACAACAAAAAGCCCGATCACACTAGATTGGGCTTTTTACGTGAACAGTCATGTTCCATGCCTGTATGGATAGTCACTACATTTCCAGGCGTTCAAGTTTCTTAATGATTTCAGCTTTCGCTTTATCCAATAACTCTGGATTCGTTTTAGATGATAGTAATTCTTTAGGCTTATTCCCGAGAAAATACGCTATTCGCTCCGCATTGGCTCCCGAAGGATGGGGTAAACCACTTAAAACCTGATTACTATTGAGGATACCGTCCTGAATCAGCATTTCAAATACCTGACATACTTTCGGCCGGCTTTGTTGCATAAAGGTTTGAAAGGCTGATTTCCCTTAAGCTACTCAAATTTAAGAGACAACTTGGGTATGAGGGCGACCTAATTCTGTGAATTTATTCAAAACTGCCATGCGTGCATGGATCTCATTCACCTGACTTGGAAAACTCCGCGCTGTTAATTTATCGCCTAATAATTTGATGCAATGCATCTTGGTTTCAACCAAACTTCGACGGTGATAACCAGACCACTTTTTCCAAAGCGATCTGCCTAGCCGTTTGACTGTCTTTAATAATTCATTCCGCTCTATAGACCTCGCTTGCTGATCCTTCCAAGGCTTTGCATTCTTTCTAGGTGGAATGATCGCATGTGCATCTCGATCTAAAATGACTTGTCGGCAGTGCTTTGTGTCATAAGCACCATCTGTATAAACAGAATCAATTGGTTCATCCAAGGGAATTTGAGCAAGTAAATCTTCGAGTACTTGAGAATCACTGACATTATTTATGGTGAGTTGTACAGCACGTATTTGCAGGGTTTTAGCATCCATAGCAATGTGAAGCTTACGCCATTGGCGACGATATTCAGCCCCATGTTTCTTGCGTTTCCATTCACCTTCACCAAGAAACTTCAAACCAGTAGAGTCTACGAGTAGATGCAGTCCATCACTACTTTTTTGATAGCTAATCGCAATATCAATATGCTTTTGTCTACGACAAAGGGTGGAATAATCCGGAGCTGTCCAATCTAATCCGGAGAGTTTAATCAGACTTTGAACAAAACCTGTGACCATACGTAAAGAGAGTCGGAATAGTAATTTGATCATTGAGCAGCATTGAATCGCTGTATCGGAGTAGGTTTGATTTCGACCTTGCTTGCCTTGTGATTGTGCATACCACTGAGTCTTTGGATCAAACCAAATGGAAATATTACCTCGGTTAATTAAGGCTCGGTTATAGGATGACCAATTGGTTGTACGGTAGATTTTAGAGGCAGGCTTATTCATTTTGAAATTATATTGCTGAATAAGCTTTTGATGCTAGGTTTGTGCAACACAGCCCTTCTCAATTAAGACCTAGTCATAAGTTCATAACTTATGTAACTTTATAATTTCATCTTCCTGGCTAATTAATCCAGATCAGTTCTTCGTACTAGTGGAAC
>NZ_KB850127.1:0-8204 GCF_000369665.1 Acinetobacter sp. CIP 51.11 | reverse complement strand
CTTCCATATATGGACAAATCCCTGACAAGCATTACCGGGAGAGGTTTCGATCGCATCACTCTACTCAGGATTACATAAGATCGTAAGTTGTGTAAGTTGCATAACTTATGTAACTTTATAATTTCATCTTTCTGGCAAATTAATCCAGATCAGTTCTTCGTACTAGTGGAACATATAATTTTCAGTTTATAAAACTAGGGCGTGTCCTCATTTGGCTTGACACCAAATAAACATGCAAGCAATGTAAATCATAGACTGGTAATTTCGTGCAAGCTTATCAAATCGGGTTGCAATCGCTCGGAAATGCTTCAATCTCGCAAACACATTTTCAACTAAATGTCTTAATTTATATAGATATTTATCAAACACCTTATTCGATCTCTTACTGTTTGATCTCAATGGAATAATGGGAATCATATCCTTGTTCTGGGCATATATTCTAATGTGCTCAGCATCATACCCCTTATCAGCAATGAGATAAGTTGCCTCGCCTACAGTATCAATCAGTTGTTTTGCAACTTGACTGTCGTGGACGCCACCCCCAGTGATTTTAAAATCAATCGGTAATCCATTCGCGTCGGTTGCAAGATGTATTTTTGTTGTTCGTCCACCACGTGATTGTCCAATTGCTCTTTCGAAACCATTCCGAGCTCCACTTGCATGTTGATGCACGCGTATGTAGCTTCCGTCAATGAATACCCATTCTTGATCCAAGACGCCTCGTAATCTAAAAAAAATTTATTCCACAATCCCTTGCTTGCCCAACGATTAAAACGATTATAAGCAGTTTGCCAAGGACAAAATTCTTGAGGAATATCACGCCATGTGGCGCCTGTACGCAGTTTCCATAAGATCACTTCCATGATATTTCTACTATTTTTTGAACGGTAGCAACCATGTAATCGCATAGTATCTTGAATTTGCTGCCAGATATCATCGGTAAGAAGAGTACGTGCCATTGAAAATATAGAAATAAAAATAACTCAAAGGAGGATTTTAAGTATTTAAAACCAATTCTTCAAATGAGGACACGCCCTAGGGTTACCAGGGCAGACTAAATTTTTCCTATAGGTTTGTAGTGTTCAAAATAAAAATTTCTATTATTCAGGTTATGATAACTTTTCTGATTTATATTTTTCTTTATAGCCCACTTTTAACAAATCAGAATAATACTTTTTTACCTTTTCAGGGTCGAGGAGTTCAAGTGAAATCCTTTCTTTAAACGCTTCGATCTCTTCGCCTACATTGGCATATTTCCCCCCGAATTCGGGATATTTGATAAGGTCACACAATTTTTGAGCGAAAAATATAGATTGTTTTGGTGTCAGCTGATATGCAGGTTCCAGTACCTTATCACTAACAATTAAGGAAGCTTTTTGATTAAAAGAAAATTCGATATGTGTAATTGTTCTCCCTTCTTTTTTCTGCTCATAACTTACGTCGATATCAGTAAGTTTATTAATTTGATCTATGGCAACCGTCAATACACGCTTTTTGAAATCTCCCATGGTTTTATATTCATTTTCAAGTAGACCTAACTTATCACGCAATTCAACCATACTAATATATAGCTTGCCTTTGCTACGCCATCTAATCAAAAGTTCATACAGCCGTATAGCGTATACACTAGATAATTGAGAAATTTGCTTTAATTCATAACGAGTAAACTTTTCTTCAAGTTTTACAAAAAGCTGTAAAATATCAGGAGCAAAAATTAGTTGAGCACATGCAGCTTCTTTAACATAGCCAACTTTTGATACCCAACGGCTTTTGTAGACCGCTGGCTTACCTGTAACAGGATCTATGGCCTTATAGGTGAGTCTACGTTCAAATAAGTTATCACACGCTCCCTGAAGAGCCTCATAGGCCGCTTGACGACCCAAATTAAAGTGCTTCATGTATTCAGACGCATGTATTGTTAGCAATGTATCCGATGTAAGCTCTTTTTCAATTTCCCTAGCTGCAATAATTGCAACTAAAATTAAGCGTTGTTCAGACAGAGTCAATGCATAAGATGCTTCAATCAAGTTATTGTCTTTATAAATTAGATTTGCCATATTGTGATTAAAGAAATAAATTCCATTAATAGACATTAACACTTAATGTCCATTAATGGAAGATCTATTTATGCCAGGAAAACGTCCATTTAAATAAAGGAAAACGTCCATTTAAATAAAGGAAAACGTCCACTTATTGTCAGGAAAACGTCCATTTAAATAAAGGAAAATGTCTACTTATTGTCAGGAAAACGTCCATATAAAACCTCTGAAAACTGGACTTCATAAGGCATTCAGAGGTTCTATAAATATAAATTTATAAAATATATATAAAATTAAAAAAGAACATTACTTGTGGATAACTTTTTTTTAACTTTATTTTTCACAATAGTTGATTCATGAGATTGAAACTTGTACATTATTTTCAACAAAATTACGTAACTTACATAACTTATGATTATTTTAGTAGGTGGTGAAAAAGGCGGAGCTGGTAAAAGCTGCCTTGCCCAAAACTTAGCAGTTTATTTACAAGAAAAGAATAGAGATATTCTGCTTCTAGATGCAGATCCTCAAGGCACAACAACTGACTGGATTAAAGAACGTGATGAGAATGAGGATTTAAAAAATATTCCATCTGTACAAGCTTCAGGCAATATTCGTCAAGTTTTAAAAGATTTATCAAAAAGATATGAAGATATTATCATTGATGCTGGTGGACAAGATTCGGAAGCATTACGTTCTGCTATGACTATAGCAACACATATGCTCTTGCCTTTTAGGCCTAAACGTAGAGATCTAAAGACTTTGGATCATATGGAACAAGTATTAAAACTGGCACGAGCAGTGAATCCAGATTTGAATGCAAGAGCAATCATTACACAATGCCCAACATTACCGTCACAAGTACAGCGAATTTTAGATGCTAAAGAAGCCTGTGTATCGTTCGGAATAAAAGCATTAGACCACATCACGACAAATCGAAATGTTTATGATGATGCAGATGAAAATGGCTTATCTGTTTTTGAAGTAACAAGTGATCCTAAGGCAAAAGCAGAAATTGAAGGGATAGCTCAAGAGTTTTTAGGAGTATAACTATGGCAGGTCTTAGCGGTTTAAAAAAGAAAACTGACGAGCTTTCAGATCAGGATAAACTGGTTGAAAATTTCATATCTGGAGCTGATAAAAGAGTTAAGGATCTAGAAGTTTCACAAAAGAAATTCGTTCGTTGTACCTTTTCTTTGAACCAAGAATTAAGTGAATTAATTGATGAGTTAATTATCAAAAGTAATAACGCTCGTGTTAACAGATCTAGTATTGTAAGAATAGCTTTAGAGTCACTGGCAGAGCAGAATTTAGAAGATTTTAAGCAGCTCGTTGATAAAAGTTTTAAATAAAATAGAGAATGGAAGAGGTTATTCAATCTATAAGATTAAATAACCTAACTTCATAACTTCATAACTTCATAACTTCATAACTTCATAACTTCATAACTTCATAACTTCATAACTTCATAACTTCATAACTTTACTGGCAAATAATTTAAATATTTTGATTTGTTGATAAACCTTATATAGACATCGCGATACTTTGATATTGGAAAATCAAATGGTAAAGTTATTACGTGATATATCACGTTAACTCATTGAGCTGTTCTGTGTTAGCTGGATAGAAACATATAACATCATAATCGGTATTTTTAGGCTAAAGATATTCTGTTGGGCCTAAGTAGTAAATTTAGAAATTAACCATTTCAACTGTATTGAGCTTGTATAGCCAGTATCGATTGAGAGAGTCATGATAGAAAAAATTGGGCATGCAAAAAAAACACCTGAAGTTTTCACCAAGTTAAGTTACGTTTTGATATTAGATTTACCAGACTTTATTCAAGATTTTGTATTGGATCTTAAAAATAAGATGGATGATGAAATCAAAAGAATGCTTGACCAGGCAGCAAAAGACAATCAAGACGTTGATGAATTTGAAATTTTAAAGTGGTTACTCGATACAATTGATGTAGCTCCTGAAGAAACTGAAGAGGTTAAAAAGCACCAACATAAAGAGGTGCATGCTGTGCTATTTACTTGTTTTTTTACTCAATTGTCCGAGGCCTTAAGTCTGAAGTTATCAGAACATATGAGAGTGGAGTCAAAACCGCAGCGTTGTGTTAAAAAATTGACTCAAAGAACTTATAAAAAATATTTTGGTTTGCCTAAAAACTTCAAGCTCAAGTTAGAACGAAACCTGAAAATCAATTTTTACCCTGAAAAATTATGGTAACTGTATGACTAATACTGATGGATTGTCAGATCTACACGAAGAAATCAAAGTATTGGAAAAGTGGGTAAATCAGTCACTTGGTGAAAAAAAAGCTATTTTCAAAGATTTCGACGTTCAAAATAAGAATGAGTTGTATGCTGCTGCAGAAAAAATCCAGGTTACTATTAAAAAAAAGAGAATTGTGACGGAACATAAAATTCTGGCTGGTTTAACTCAATGGACTAAAATTGAACAAGAAGGGCATCAGTATGGTTATCTGTTGACTGGATTAATTTGTGAAATGCTCAAAGAACTTATCAATTTACCGAATTCTAGTTCTAAAGATAACACTAAATATAAAAAAAATGGAAGAATAATTTACTAAGTTATTGTTTTTAAGTTGATCCTTGTTTTATATGGGGGTGATAATAACTTCTGATTACTAGTTTTTACCTTAAATATACCGATTGAAAGATTCATTTAAAGGCTATGAATACATGAGTTTTACAGTTTGGCTAGGTCAGCATGAGTACTTTTCACAAGATTTAAGATCGACCATGAACGTGATTAAGTTATAGGGGATTGATGAAATAGTTTTTATGAATTTCTGGCTTTCTGGGCTGATTTTATCAAATTCATGTCTATGCAAAATTGCGACATATTTCTCGTGCTGGTAGTTATCCAGAGTTTGGTCTGCATCTATCCATAGTGCAGACCTTTTTTTGGTGACAGTTTTTTCTTAGTGATTTTCGATCTGGATGTAGTGATTTCACGTTTGCAGAATATATCTTAGCGGTGATCCATCTAATATTCGTGATTATAAAGAGAGCTAATTCACAGGTTCTACAGATTATGTAGCGACTAACTATATCAAAGTCTATTTGCAGTTGATGGTTGGCGCTTAGTTTATATTTACGCTTAGGTTTCAGTTAAAAAATCAATATTCTGTTGAATCCGTGATTGAATCATCTGTAGGGTAGATTCTCGAATTTGATGGGGATACAGGCGCTGCGCAATTTGACTAAATTGAAGTGCAATTTCACGCATGGTCAAGATGATCTCATCGACTTCTAGAGTAGTCAGATTAGCTTCTGAAGTACCGAGTTTATGTATGTCATTTCGGGAAATATTGAGCGCTTCTCCCATAATGTCCATTTGATGATAACCACCTGGACCCTCGCAGAAGGTCACATCATAGGCTGGAGCCAATTTCCATTGACCATTTTTCTCCATGAGAAATGAAAAGTTCTTAGTATGGTCATCCCGATTATTGAAAAGCACATTAAACACAGCACGTTTAAAAGCATGCAATCTTTCTCGTACATCTTGCGTACACATCAAGGTTGCCCGGAGAAAATTGCGATAGTCTAGGCTACCTGGAACTTTATAGTCTGCTCCTGTATATGCAGCCAAACTCTGCATTGGAATCCGCATACCATTTTGACGATCGAATCGTTTAGAAGCAAAAGCCGTTAAACCATTGGGCAAATTAAAGAAATGGGTATCTGGAGTCTCAATTGCACAAAGTCGCAAACATTCTGCATAGACGGCTTCAATGGCGCAGACTTCAGGATGCTCTTGCTGAGCAGGAAGCTTAATCAGCCAGGCTTCATGTTGATCAGAATCTTGAGTCGAAAACTCTAAATTGACAGGATCTCGGTAAACCAACGCTTTTGGTCTGGCACCTTGAGGGGAGCCACCCATGACCAATAAATGCTGTAGAAATTCACCACCTTCACCTTTGAGTACTTCTTGAACTTCCTGGGCCAGTTGTTGTAAAGGGATATTTTCTGAGGTTTGCATGTCAGCAACACAAGGTTCAAAGGAGAGGGCACCCATTGCGTGACTACTAATATAGGTCAGACGCTCCAAAGGTCCAATTCGTGCTGAATTTAAGCCAATTTTTTTGAAATATCGATCCATCAACATCATGCCCCAACCATCTGGTAAAGCGTCATAGACTGGACCTGGGAGTCCCATTTGATGAGTAGGAAAACCTTGTCTGAATGGTAGACCTTTTAAAGGCAGCAAGTAAGAAGAGAGCTCAACACCTTGCTGTATTGCTTCTGGACTATATTCAAAAGCAATGGTGGGTCTACCTGTCGTGGCTGTTGAACTAATCAGCGTTCCCCATAACCATGATTCGCCCCAACCGTTGTAATAAACATTAAGTCTATTGAGCATTATCCCTTCCTCTTAATACGGTGGCGCTTACTTTGACTCTCATAGCGAAGAATGTCATTCACACTGTTAAGCTGAGGTTTAAATAGTTCCTGAAGTTCGTTTAATCGACCCAAGACCATTGCAATACGGACTAAATTTTCAACAGATACATTTCGTCCCGCTTCAAGATTCGAAACTGTATTCACGCCGACACCAGCGCGTGCTGCTACCTCAGCTTGAGACATCTCCAGAAAGAGTCGTTGCTTACGTAAACGCTCACCTAAAAGAGTCACAACTTCTTCTGGTTTAGTGAAATATAAATCCATTAAATTGGGTCTTAAGAATGAATAATTTAATTAAATCACAAAATAATGGAATTAATCTATAGCTATAGTGTGGCTAAGGAGGGCTTTGTTGCACAGCACATCAGAAGGGTAGGTATAGTCCTTGGGTATCGGTTACAGAAAATCATCAGGATGTACTTTGACTGATTGTTGATACGGAGATTTCAGTATTTTCATTTTTCCTAATAGGTCACATTACTTAGAAAGGGTTCTTCGAAAATTAGTTCATACTTTAAAAATCCTATAAATATTGAGGATATTTTCTTAATGCTTTCAATATAGCATGCGGCTATATGTAACTCGAACGGGCTTAATCTGCCTTTCAGTATAAATTTTTTGGGCGTGAGAGGGGAGAGGTGTGAGGGCAAGCAATTTATATCGTGGATACTTCTAAATTACTTATGTAATAGAAGGTGGTAAACATGGATTTAGAGGTAATAACACTAAATATAAAAAAATTGGAAGAATAATTTATTAAATTATTGTTTTTATGTGGTTATTGGTGATGTTATGAATAATAATAACTTTTTTCTTGATGAATTTTACCTAAAAAAATTGATCAGATAATTTTCTTTAAATGTCATGCATACATAAATTTGACAGTTTGAAGGGATCGGTATGTGCATTTTTCACAAGGTTAAAGATCGACCATAAATGTGATAAACGGCAGAGGATCATTGAAAAATGAATGGATTTAAACACTACATGTATGCACGAAAAAAAGTATCGCTGCGGTTCTGCTGACAGGCTGTATTGAGCATTGAATGCAAATGATGTAGTAATTGTCTACAGGCTATAGGACCAGCATGAAGAAGAATGAAATGTAGTTGCCAATTTATAACCTTGGTTGAAAAGCATAGCATTGTTATTCGGAGAAGTGAGGTAAGCCATCCTTCTCTTATTCATTTAAAATGATTCTTACTCAACTGATCTCGACTCATGGGCTGGTTCCAATTAGACGGATAATAACTTCCATCCCCTATCTTTTTCTTACCATATTTCTTGCATTTAATCCCTTCTTTGGAGATTTGATTCAGCATCACTGTTGTCGGTTGAATCAAATCAATGACATAGTTCGTTGGTTCAGGAAAAGCAGAAGAGGCTGCTTTATTGCAAAAGAGAACATTCGGATCAAATGGATTGGATTGCACAAAAGCCATGATACAGCCACAGAGTAATTCACCTGCATGTAATCTGTAACATCCATTCAGGTCATCAGACGAAGATTAATCTGAAATTTAAGCACTAAACGCCATAAATCTATGTATGGGCAGACTTTTTTGAGACATATGTTGATAAACATGCGGCAAGTTACATTGCTTAAAAGTCTATCTAAGTTAACGATCTATGTAAGCGTCCGCTGAACCCCATGCCTATTTTTTAATTTGAGTTGGATTTCCAGCGATGTGGCAGTAATTCTTCTATTTGGGTCGCTTTATGTGTC